>NZ_JALIHH010000012.1:0-92656 GCF_022869435.1 Aeromonas sp. LsrichE-8G | reverse complement strand
AAACTACCCGATGCACACGAGTGTGCTGGAAGGGGTGAACAACAAGATCAAAGTGATAAAGCGTATGGCATATGGATTTAGGGACTCAGAATACTTTTTTCTGAAAATCAAGGCGGCCTTCCCCGGAAAGCCGCGATGAACCTCAATTTTGCCCGGGAGACGGAGGCTGCCTTCCTCTTCTATCGCGAAGTGTTCGGCGGTGACTTCAGCAGCCCCATCCACAGGTTCAAGGAGTCCCCGGGTTGCCCGGGCCAGCCCCCTTTATCGGAGGAAGACGGGGAGCTGGTGATGCATGTGGCCCTGCCCATCCTTGGGGGTCACGTGCTGATGGGCACTGATGCTCCGGCCAGCATGGGGTTCACCCTGGTGCAGGGCAACAACAGCTACCTCAACCTGGAGCCGGACAGCCGGGGTGAGACCGATCGCCTGTTCGCAGCCCTGGCCGAGGGAGGCAAGGTGGAGATGCCGCTGGCGGAGATGTTCTGGGGTGACTATTTCGGATCCCTGGTGGACAAGTTCGGCACCCACTGGATGTTCAACTGCCAGAGCAAGACCTGACGGCAGATCTGCAATGAAAAGGGCGCCATGGCACCCTTTTCATCTTTATTTCCCATCACTGTCCCTATTTGCTGCGCCTGCCACCTGCGCTGGTATGCCCCGGGCATGGGATTGCCGTGCGCTGCGCTGCCTTATGACGTGCGACCCACCATGTCAGCGGGGATCACCCAGGCATCGAACTGCTCCGCGCTGAGGTAGCCCGAGGCAATGGCCGCCTCCCGCAGACTCAGTCCCTGATGGTGCGCCCGCTTGGCGATCTCGGCCGCCTTGTCATAGCCGATATGGGGGTTAAGGGCCGTCACCAGCATCAGGGAGCGGGAGAGCAGATCGTCGATCCTGGCCTGGTTCGGGGTGATGCCGACGGCGCAGTGGTCGTGGAAGCTCTGCATGCCGTCCGCCAGCAGCCGCACGCTCTGCAGGACGTTGTAGGCGATCATGGGCCTGAACACGTTGAGCTCGAAGTTGCCGCTGGCACCGCCGATGTTGATGGCCACATCGTTGCCCATCACCTGGGCGCAGAGCATGGTGAGGGCCTCGCTCTGGGTCGGGTTGACCTTGCCGGGCATGATGGAGGATCCAGGCTCGTTCTCGGGGATGAGCAGCTCCCCCAGCCCGCTGCGGGGGCCGCTCGCCAGCCAGCGCACGTCGTTGGCGATCTTCATGAGGGAGGCTGCCAGCGTCTTGAGCGCACCGTGGGCGTGAACCTGGGCGTCACTCGCCGCCAGGGCCTCGAACTTGTTGGGGGCGCTCACCAGCGGCAGGCCGGTCTGCTCGGCCAGGGTCCTGGCCACCGCCTCGGCAAAGCCGGGAGGACAGTTGAGGCCGGTGCCTACGGCGGTGCCGCCGAGCGCCAGCTCGCACAGATGGGGCAGGGCGGCCCGTAGATGGCGCTCCCCCTGTTCAAGCTGGGCGACCCAGCCGGAGATCTCCTGGCCCAGGGTGAGGGGAGTGGCATCCTGCAAATGAGTGCGGCCAATCTTGACGATGTGGTCGAAGGCGGCGGCCTTGCCTGCCAGGGTCTGCTTCAGGGCTGCGAGGGCTGGCAGCAACCGCTGCGTGATGGCGGTGACCGCCGCCAGGTTCATGGCGCTCGGAAAGACATCGTTGCTGGACTGGCTCTTGTTTACCTCGTCGTTGGGATGCACCAGCCGCGCTTCCCCCCGGGGGCCGCCGAGCAGTTCGCTGGCCCGGTTTGCCAGCACCTCGTTGAGGTTCATGTTGGTCTGGGTGCCGGAGCCGGTCTGCCACACCATCAGGGGAAACTCGGCGTCGTGCAGGCCGCGCAGGATCTCGTCGGCGGCGGCCATGATGGCCTGGGCCTTGCGGGCCGGCAGCAGCCCCAGGGCGTGGTTGACCCGGGCGCAGGCGGACTTGATGCGGGCCAGGGCATGGATGATCTCCATGGGCTGGCGCTCCCCCGAGATGTTGAAGTGATGCAGGGAGCGCTGGGTCTGGGCCCCCCAGAGCCTGTCCGCCGGGACGGCTATCTCCCCCAGGCTGTCCCGCTCCATCCTGATATCCATGACGTGTCTCCTGCCGTTGAGGTGGTGGCACCCAGCATGAACCCAAACGGCGGCCGGGGCCAGCTTGCACATGGATACGCTTCGCATATAATAAGTAAAGCTTACTATATAGGTTGCATATCATGAACAAACAACCGGACACCCTTGGCTTTCTCATCGGCGACGTCCAGCGCCTGATGCGCCGCCAGTTCCAGCAGCAGCTGGAGGGAAGCTGCCTCACCCTGGCCCAGGCCAGGGCTCTGGTGCACATTGCACGCAGCGAAGGGATCCGCCAGGTGGATCTGGCGGAGCGGCTCGACATCCAGCCCATCACCCTGGCCCGTCAGCTCGATCAGTTGGCGGAGAGCGGCCTGGTGGAGCGGCGCAGCGACCCCCATGACAGGCGGGCCTATCAGCTCCATCTGACCGAAGGGGCCGCCCCCTATCTGGCGATGATCAAACAGGCGTCCGATCTGGTGCATCAGAGGGCCATCGGCGAGCTGGGGGAGGAGGCGACCGAGGCGCTGTGCCGCTCCCTCAAGATCCTGCGTGCCAACCTCGGCCACCTCTGATGCTTTCCTGTGATGCCAACCAACGTGGAGCCATATCATGACCACTGATTCCCCCTCTTCCTCCCGTCCCGCCGCCAACCGGCGCCGCACCCGCCTGCTGTTGCTGGTGGTGGTGCCGGCACTGGCCCTGATCGGGGCGGGCGTTATCTACCTGCAGGGCGGGCGCTATGTGGAGACGGACAACGCCTATGTGAAGGCGGACAAGGTCCCCATCAGCACCGAGGTGCTGGGCCGGGTGGCCAAGGTGTTCGTCGAGGAAAACCAGCAGGTCCGGGCTGGCCAGCCGCTGTTCGAGCTGGATCAGGAGTCCTTCCGGGTCGCCGTGGCCAAGGCCGAGGCGGAACTTGCCAAGGTGCGCACCGATCTGGTGGCGCTGCAGACCAGTTATCGCGGCCAGCAGGCGGAGATCGCCGTGGCCCGCACCCGCCATGCCTATGCCCTGAAGGAGGAGCATCGCCAGGCGGATCTGGTGACCAGGCACTTCACCTCCACCGCCAATTACGACGATGCCCGCCAGCTCACCATACAGACCGCCCAGCAGCAGGTGGCGCTGGAGGAGGGGCTCAAGAAGATTGAAGCCTCCCTCAGCGGGGACGTGAACCTGCCGGTGGAGCAGCAGCCCGCCTATCAGGAGGCCGCGGCCGAGTTGGCCAAGGCCAGGCTGGATCTGGCTCGCACCACCATCTATGCCCCCGCCAACGGCATCGTCAGCCAGTTGCCCAAGCCCGGCCAGTACAATCTGGTGGGCATGACCGCCATGATGCTGGTGGAGACCGACACCCCCTGGGTGGAGGCGAACTTCACCGAGACGGAGCTGACCCATGTGCAACCTGGCCAGAAGGTGGACATCAGTGTGGATACCTACCCCGATGCGCACTGGACCGGGGTGGTGGAGAGCCTGAGCCCGGCCACAGGCTCCGAGTTTTCGGTGATCCCGGCCCAGAACGCCACCGGCAACTGGGTCAAGATCGCCCAGCGGGTGGCAGTGCGGATCAAGCTGGATTCGGGAGCGGATCTGCCCACCCTGAGGGCGGGTCTGAGTGCCACCGCCGAGATAGACACCGGCCATCAGCGCACCCTGCCTGGCCTGTCAGGTCGAGGTTGATATGACGAGCGCAGCCACAGGGCAGGCAGACCAGGCTTCCCGTCGCACCTTCATCACCCTGTCGGTGATGGTGGCGACCATCATGCAGGCGCTGGACACCACCATCGCCAACGTCGCCCTCCCCCACATGCAGGGAGCCATGGGGGCGACCCAGGATCAGATCTCCTGGGTGCTCACCTCCTACATAGTGGCGGCCGCCATCTTCATGCCGCTGACCGGTTTCATCTCGGCAAGAATTGGCCGCAAAAGGCTGTTCATGTGGTCGGTGGCGGGCTTTACCGTTGCCTCCATGCTGTGCGGCGCGGCCCAGAGCCTGGATCAGATAGTGCTGTTCCGCCTGCTTCAGGGGATCTTCGGTGCCAGTCTGGTGCCCCTCTCACAGGCGGTGCTGCTGGACACCTATCCGCCAGAGAAGCACGGCTCCGCCATGGCGCTCTGGGGGATAGGGGTCATGGTGGGCCCCATTCTGGGGCCGTCGCTAGGGGGCTGGCTCACCGAGTACTACAACTGGCGCTGGGTCTTCTACATCAACCTGCCGTTCGGCCTGCTGGCCTGGTTCGGACTTGCCGCCTTCATCGAGGAGACGAAGATCGATGCCAGCCGCCGCTTCGATCTGCTGGGGTTCGCCCTGCTGAGTCTCGGCATCGGGGCGTTGCAGATGGCGCTGGACAGGGGAGAGTCCCAGAACTGGTTCGCCAGCCGGGAGATCGTCATCGAGACCGCCCTGATGGTGATGGCGTTCTACCTCTTCGTGGTGCATATCTTCACCCACCCGCACCCCTACATAGAACCGGCCCTGTTCCGGGATCGCAACTTCAGCGTCGGTCTGCTCTTCATCTTCATCGTCGGCATCATCTTGCTGGCGACCATGACGCTGCTGCCTCCCTTCATGCAGGGGCTGATGGGTTACCCGGTGATCGACGTGGGTTACCTGCTCGCCCCGCGCGGGGTGGGCACCATGGTTGCCATGATGCTGGTGGGCAGGCTGTCGGGCCGGGTGGACGCCCGTTACCTCATCCTGTCAGGGCTGCTGCTCACCAGCTTCTCCATGTGGGAGATGACCCTGTTCAACACGGACATCGGCAGCTGGGACATAGTGCGCACCGGCATCATCCAGGGGCTGGGGCTCGGCTTCATCTTCGTGCCCCTCTCCACCATCACCTTTGCGACCCTGGCGCCGCGCTATCGCAACGAGGGGACGGCGCTGTTCAGCCTGGTGCGCAACATCGGCAGCAGCATCGGCATCTCGGTGGTGATCACCTATCTGGCCCAGCGATCCCAGATGAACCACGAGGCGTTCGCCGCCTACATCACCCCGTTCAATGTCAACCTGCATCAGGGCGGGGGCATGGCGGAGCTGATGACGCCGAAGGGGCTGGCCATGATCAACGGCGAGGTGACCCGGCAGGCCAGCCTGCTCGCCTACCTGCAGGATTTTCGCCTGATGATGTGGGTCAGCCTGTGCGCCGTGCCGCTGGTGGTGTTGCTGAGGGCTCCCGGGCGCAGCGGCTCTCGGGAGGAGATGGCCATTCTGGAGTGAATCACGAAGGGGCGAGCAACAAAGAAAGAGGGATGGCGCAGGCCATCCCTCTGTCGTTTGGCAGGATCAGCGTGCCGGCGTGAAGGGGGTGAGCGCTGCCAGAGGCGCAGCGTCCCCGTATTCCCGGATGGGTTCGCCGTGCTTGAAGATCTTGAAGGTCTCGCCCCGGGCACTCCAGTACTCGATGTGATTGCCGCCGATCTGCAACAGGCTCGCCTCGCGCAGGGCCACCACGGATTCGCTCGGGTTGATGGCGCAGAATTCGGCCAGACGCTCGTCCCGGGTCTCCCCCATGTGGCCGCTGATGCTGGCGTCCAGATAGTGAGGGTTGATCTGCACGGGGAAGAGCCCCAGCGCAGGCAGCACCACGGCGCTGCACACCGGCATGTCGTTGGTGGTGCGGATGCTGGGGGTGGCCACGTTGCAGCCGGCGCTCCAGCCCACATAGGGCACGCCCCGCTCGCGCACCGCACGCTGGATGGGTACCACCAGACCATACTCGTGCAGCCGCTGGTTCAGGAGCCAGGTATTGCCGCCGCTGATGAAGATGGCGTCGGCCCGGTTGATGGCATCCACCGGATCGTCGAAGTGATGGATGCTGATGGCGTCCACCCCCAGACTCTCGGTGAGCTCCCGGGCGCGGGCATCCCAGTCGCAGCGGATCACCGCGTAGGGGATGAGCAGGATGCGCTTGACCTGGTTGCGAGCGAGCAGGGTTTGCACCCGGTCGCGGGCCCAGCCGAGCAGGCCGGGGTGTTCTGTGGTTTTACCGTTGCTGAGCAGAAGCAGTTCCATGATGTGTCCTCGAAACAAGGCGCAGGACCCGAGCGATCCTGGTGAAGAGAAGAGGGCACTCTACCGCCATCGAAGCGCCAAATGTGTGATCCCTGCCCGTTTTGTACGGTTGCAAGCCACTCAGAGTTGTTCGTTCACCTGCGCGTAGCGCAGCAGCATCTCGGCGAGGGAGTTCACCGCCAGGCGTTTCATCAGGCTGGCGCGGCACACCTCGACGGTGCGCACCGAGATGCAGAGATCCTGCGCTATCTGCTGGTTCTTGTGGCCCCGGGCGATGAGCTGCAACAACTGGCGTTCGCGCGGGGTGAGGCGCTCAAAGGCGGCCAGCTGGGCGAGGCGGGTGGCCGCCGCCTGCGTCGCCTGATCGGCCCGCTCGATGGCGGCGAGCAGGGGGGCCAGCTGCACCGGCTTTTGCAAGAAATCCACCGCCCCCAGCTTGAGGGATTCCACCGCCAGTGGGACCTCGCCGTGGCCGGTGAGAAACAGGATGGCGATGGGGCTCTGGGCCGCCTTCAGCCGCTGCTGGACCTCGGGGCCAGAGAGCCCCGGCATGCGGCAGTCGAGAATGAGGCAGGCGGGCTGGTGCAGATCGACCTCGGCCAGGAAGCGCTCGCCATCGGTAAAGCTGAACAGCTGTCGCTCGTCGCAGCTCTCCAGCATGTAGCGCAGGGAGTCGAGCACGGCCTCGTCGTCATCGACCAGATAGAGCGGGGGGCGGGAGGGAAACGTCATCTCAGTTACTCGGTGTTGGATGGTGGGTGGGGGTGGCTGAGGTGTGATCCTCGGGTGGCGGCACGGGCAGGGTGACCCGGGCCAGGCAGCCGTGGGGGCTCAGGTTCTCCAGGCTGAACTGGCCGCGATGGCTCTCGACCACCTCCCGGCAGATGGCCAGCCCCAGCCCCATGCCGTCCGGCTTGTCGCTGTAAAACGCCTGCTGCAGTTCGGTGGCGGGGACGCTCAGGCCAGCGCCGTTGTCGCGGATCTCCAGCAGCAGGCTCTGCGCCTCGAAGGCGATCAGCAGCTCGACCCGGGCAGGCGCCTGCGCCGCTGCTTGCGTAGGGGGGTGAGCAGGGGAGTGAACAGCGGGGTGCGCACTCTTCGCTGCACTCTTAGCTGCCCTCTGCGCCGCTCTCTTCGCTGCACTCTCGGCGCCATTCTTGATGAGGTTGACCAGCAACTGCTCCATCCCGGTGCCATCCAGAGGGAGTCGGCGCGGCTGGCCCTGCCAGTGCAGGGTGAAGGCGACGTCGAGGGGCGCCAGCATCTGCTCCAGCAGGGGGCGCAACTCCGCCACCAGGGTGAGCAGGTCGCAAGGCTCGACGCGGGGAGGGCGCTTTTGCAGTCGGGCCCTGAGCCGGTTGACGGTCTGGGTGATGCGCTGGACCTGGCGCCCTATCTGCTCCAGGGCCTGACGCAGGGAGGCCTGGGCGGCAGACTGGGCCGGATCCTGTGCCAATCTGTCCAGTCTCAGCAGTGCCCCCTGGCTGTAGTTGGCGATGGCGCTGAGGGGCTGATTGATCTCGTGGGCCACGTTGGCGCCTAGCTCACCCAGTTCGGCGAGTCGTCTGGCCTGTGCCAGTTGGCGTCCCTTCTGCTCAAGCTGGTGGCGGGCTTTGAGCAGCCGGCGCTGGCTGCGGTTGAACAGGTATTGCAGCAGCAGGTGGTGGCCTCCCAGCAGCAGTACCAGCGCCAGGGCGCCCCATCCCCACTGCTGATGCTGGCGCAGCCAGTGCCAGGCCGCTTGCCACCAGGGGCCCTGCAGCGGGTGGCGATCCAGCGCCTTGAGCAGGCGGTCGATGGCAAGCTCGCTGGTGGGCACGGTCCAGCCCGCCGAATCGGCGGCGATGGCCGCCTCGCTATCAGAGGGCAGGTCGAACAGCGCACGAGTCACCGCCAGTGCCAGCGCGGGGGAGGCCCGCTCTGTCTTGGCGAAGGACCAGTTGGGGTAGAGCCGGGTCGAGCTCTGGCAACCAAAGCCGGCCGGCGCCTGATCGTCCAGCACCCGAAACGCTCCCCTGGCGACCTTGCCCTCCCGCTCCATGCGCTCCAGCTGGCACACCGGTATGATGGCGGCGGCCACCTCCCCTGCCGCCAGCCGCTCGATGAGCCGATCCAGTGGAAATCCGGTGAACTGCACGGTGGAGAAGAAGCGCTCCAGCCTGACCCCCTGTTCGCCCGCCTCGAAGCGATAGGCGAGGTAGCCGCCGAAGGCGTTCTCCGAAACGGCTGCGACCGCTTGCCCCTCGAGGTCACGCCAGTGTCGGTAGGGGGCCCGGGCGGGCACCACCAGCGCCGCGCCGATGGCGAGATTGTCCCCCCCGGCCGGGCTCTTGAGGGTGGCGAGCCAGGCCAGTGGGTACTGGCGCGCCAGACTCACCGACTGGCCCGGGTTGGTGATGACGAAATCGAGGTGCTCGCGGGCGACGGCCTCGGCCAGTTCATCGAGCCCCAGCGGATGCAGCACGAAGCGATGGTCGGGCACGCGCAGTGCCAGCCAGCGCAACAGCGGTTGCCACTGGGCTCTGGCCAGGGCCGGGCCGCGGGTTGCCAGCACGCCGATGCGTATCGGCTCGGCCATGGTCTGCACCGGCGTGGCCTGGGATGGGGCGGATTCCTGTCGGACTGGCGCTGGTGAAGAGGGGGTCGGGGCGGCCTGCACCCGCAGCGGCAGGGCTGACAGGGCGAGCCAGAGCAGCAGGCTGAGCAGGGGCAAGGGGACTGGGGCGTGCAGGGGGCTCTCCTCTCGGTGCAAAGGGGGCAGTCTATCACCGGGACGTGCGCTTGCACGCGAACGGGGCCGGGAGGAGCAGCAAACGCCGCCCCGGTCACAGTTCAGCAGGGCTGGGGCATTTTTTATTGCGCTGGATCAACCCGGCTCCCGGTATGTGGAAAACCACAATAGAGGCGACTTCCTGCGTTGAGGACAATCGGCCCGACCCCTTTCAAGCCAGCTCAGCAGAAGGAAAGATGCCATGGAGCCCAGCAAGCGCCGATTGTTATCCGGGATCGCCGCCCTCACCGCAGGGGCGGCCCTGATCCCCGTCACCCAGGTTCAGGCGCAGTCCGTTCCCGCTCCCCGCAACGGGCGGGCGGCCATCAGCCGGGGGGACGGGCGCAAGCGTTACGGCATGCTGATCGACCTGCGCCGCTGCATCGGCTGTCAGGCCTGCACCGTGGCCTGCACCATCGAAAACCAGCCCCCCCTCGGCCAGTTTCGCACCACGGTGAGCCAGTACGAGGTGAGCGACGTGGCCGCCCTCGAGGCTCCCGCCTCCCTCTTGATGCTGCCAAGGCTCTGTAACCACTGCGCCGAGCCCGCCTGCCTCGATGTCTGCCCCACCGGCGCCACCTTCCAGCGCGATGACGGCATCGTCGTGGTCAACAACGACTGGTGCGTCGGCTGCGGCTACTGCGTGCAGGCCTGCCCCTATGACGCCCGCTTCATCAACCACGAGACCAACACCGCCGACAAGTGCACCTTCTGCGCCCATCGGCTGGAGGCGGGGCTCTTGCCCGCCTGCGTCGAGAGCTGTGTCGGCGAGGCGCGCATCATAGGCGATTTGAACGACCCCAAGAGCCGGATCAGCCGCTTGCTGCGCGAACACGAGTCGGCCCTCAAGGTGCTCAAGCCGGAGGCCCATACCCAGCCGCGGGTCTTTTATCTCGGCATGGACGAGGCCTTCGTCAGCAAGGTCGACGGCAACCCGGCCCTGCGCACCCTGCTCACCGACGATGGCAAGGAGATAGCCCATGGTCATTAACGAACTGTTGGCCCCGGCTCAGCCCATCACCTGGCTGCCCTGGGCGGTGCAATATTTCTTCCTCATCGGCCTTGCTTACGGGGCCCTCTGGCTCGGCGCGTTTGAGCTGTGGCGCAAGGCGCCGGCCCCGCGGCTGCAGACCCTGGCGGCGGTGCTGATGGTGGCGGCCGGTCTGGTGGCTCCCATTGCCCTGACCGCGGATCTGCACCAGCCGGCCCGGGCCTGGCACTTCTATGCCCAGACGCGCTTTGGCTCCGTCATGTGGTATGGCGCCTATCTGCTGCCGCTGTTCAGCCTGCTCTCCATGCTGCTCGGCTGGCTGCTGCTAAGGCCAGCCCTGGCCCGGCGTGGCGCAGAAGGGGACAAGATCGCCCGCCTTGCCCGGCTGCTCTGCCTGGGAAGCTGGTCGGGGCACGTTTGGCTGCGGCCCCTCTCCCTGCTGGCGGCCCTGAGCGGGCTCAGCATCGCCCTCTACACCGGGCTCGAGACCATGGCGGTGGCGGCGCGCCCGCTCTGGCATACCCCCTGGTTGCCCTGGCTGCTGACCCTGAGCGCTGTGCTGGGGGCCCAGAGTGCCCTGCTGCTGCTCAACCGCTTGCTGGCGGGCTGGGGTGCCCAGACCGAGTCGACCCTGCTGCGCCAGAGCGGCTGGACGTTAGGCCTGCTGGCGCTCTCCCTGCTGGGCTGGGCCCTGTTTGGCGGCGCCTCGGCGGCAGAGGCCGCGGCCCTCTATCGGCTCGACCCGAGCTGGCGGCTGGCGGCCCACTGGCTGTTGCTGACCCTGGGGCTGGCCAGCCTGCTGATGCTGCTGCGGCCCAGGATCTCTGCTCGCCTGTCACTCTGGGGGTTGGCGCTGCTGGGGCTGCACCTGGTGTGGGGCCTGCGCTGGCTGGTGCTCATTCAGGGGCAACTCGCGCCCAAGTACGGGGCCGGCGTCTATCTCTATGAAATCGCCTGGGGGCCGGCCGGTGTGCTCGGCATTCTCGGCACCTTCGGTCTGTTGCTGGCCCTGCTGGTAGCCCTCTCGGAGCTGGTGCGCTCCTCTGTTTCCCCCGCCATCAAGGCATCCACTCCTTTTGCACGCGAGGCACTCTGATGGATCACAGCAAACGCAAGTTTCTCAAGGGCGCCGCCATCGCCGGAGGTACCGGATTGTTCGTCGCCGGTTACAGCGACACCCTCAAGCAGGTGGCGAGCGGCCTTGCCACCGGTAGCTCGGGCCAGCCGACCCGGGATCCCATCCATGGCAACTCGCTGGCCGTGGAGTACCGGGTTGACGAGCAGGGGGAACTGCACCCCAACCCGGCCCAGCGGGTTGCCAACACCATGTGTCTCGGCTGCTGGACCCTGTGCGGAGTGCGGGCCCGCATCGACAACGAGCGCGACCAGATAGTGCGGATCCTGGGCAACCCCTATCACCCCCTCTCCGCCCGCCATCACATCGACTTCAAGACCCCGGTCAAGCAGGCGCTGCTCGCCACCAGTGGCTACCAGGAAGGGGGGGCTGGACGGGCGCTCCACCGCCTGCGCCCGGGGCAACGCCATGCTCGAGCAGCTCGACAGCCCGCAGCGAGTCACCCGCTGCCTCAAGCGGCTGGGGCCCCGTGGCAGCGGCC
The DNA here is from genome assembly GCF_022869435.1 of Aeromonas sp. LsrichE-8G. NCBI lineage: Bacteria > Pseudomonadati > Pseudomonadota > Gammaproteobacteria > Aeromonadales > Aeromonadaceae > Aeromonas > Aeromonas sp. LsrichE-8G. The sequence goes on along the minus strand of NZ_JALIHH010000012.1, from coordinate 81,207 downwards.
GCTGGCAGAGCATCCCCTTCGAGCAGCTGGTGGCCGAGGTGGTGGAGGGGGGGGATCTGTTTGGCGAGGGCCAGGTTGAGGGGCTGCGGGCCATTCGCAACCTCGCCGAGCCGCTCGATCCGGCCAACCCGGAGTACGGCCCCAGGGCCAACCAGCTGCTGGTGAGCAACGCCTCGGACGAGGGGCGGGATCACTTCATCAAGCGCTTCACCTTCAACAGCTTCGGCACCCGCAACTTCGCCAATCACGGCGCTTACTGCGGTCTGTCGTTCCGGGTCGGGGCCGGCGCCCTGCTGGACGATCTGGAGAAGAACGCCCACCTCAAGCCGGACTGGGACGAGAGCGACTTCCTGCTGTTCATGGGCACCTCGCCCCAGCAATCGGGCAATCCCTTCAAGCGCCAGTCCCGTCAGCTGGCGGCGAACCGGGCGCGGCAGGACAAGCCGTTCTCCTACGTGGTGGTGGCCCCCAGCCTGCCCAACACGGTGAACATGCCGTCCTCCCCCGCCAACCGCTGGCTGCCCATCCGCCCTGCCACTGATTCCGCCCTGGCCATGGCCATGCTGCGCTGGATCATCGACAACCAACGCTACGCCGAGCCCTTCCTGACTGCGCCCAATGCCGCTGCCGCCGAGCGAGCCGGCTATCGCGGTTTTTGCAACGCCAGCCATCTGGTTGTCTGCAACGAGGGGCATCCGCGCTTTGGCCAGATGCTGCGGGCCAGCGATCTTGGCTTGTCCTTTGAGGGGGAAGCCTACGGGGAGGGGGACGCCATGCTGGTAGAGGAGGCGAGCAGCGGCGAGCCGAGACCCGCCGGCCAGTGTGAGCGGGCCAATCTCTGGGTGGATCGCCCCATTCAGGGCCCCAAGGGGGAGCTGATGGTGAAGAGCAGCTTCCAGCTGCTGGCCGAGGCGTGCCGGGAGCACTCCCTCGCGCAATACAGCGCCGAGTGCGCCGTGCCGGTGAGCGATATCGAGGCGCTGGCGCGGGAGTTCACCAGCCACGGCGCCCGCGCGGCAGTGGTTTCCCACGGCGGTACCATGAGCGCCAATGGCTTCTACTCGGCCTGGGCCATCATGATGCTCAACGTCATGATTGGGAACTTGAACGCCCGGGGCGGCGCCGTGGCGAGTGGCGGCAAGTTCGAGCCCTTCGGGGCGGGGCCGCGCTACGATCTGGCGAGCTTCCCCGGCATGGTCAAGCCCGCCGGGGTCTTCCTGTCGCGATCCAAGTTCCCCTACGAGAAGACCTCCGAATATCGGCGCAAGCGCGAGGCGGGCCAGAACCCCTATCCGGCGCAAGAGCCCTGGTTCCCGATCTCGGGCCCCTTGCTCGGCGAACACCTGACTGCGGCGGTGAACGGCTATCCCTACCGGCTCAAGGCCTGGATCAACCACATGGGCAACCCCCTCTACGGTCAGGCCGGGCTCGCCAAGGCCATAGGCGAAGAGCTCAAAGACCCTGCCGTGCTGCCGCTCATTGTCAGCATCGACAGCTTCATCAACGAGTCGTCGGCGCTGTCGGACTACCTGGTGCCGGATACCCTGACCTACGAGTCCTGGGGCTGGGCCACCGCCTGGCACGGGGTGATGACCAAGGTCTCCACCGGTCGCTGGCCCATCGTGGAGCCCCGTGTCGCCAAGACCGCCGAGGGAGATCCTGTCTGCATGGAGTCCTTTTTTATCGCGGTGGCCAAACGGCTGGGGCTGCCGGGCTTTGGCGAGGGGGCGCTCAAAGGGGCGGACGGCAAGTTGCACGGTTTGAACCGGGCGGCGGACTTCTCCCTCTACGGCGCGGCCAACGTCGCCTATCTCGGCGAGCCGGTGCCTCCTATCGGGCCTGAGGATCTTGCCTGGTCCGGGGTGGAACGGATCCTGCCGGTGCTGAATGCCACCCTGAGTGCGGAAGAGGCGGGCCGCGCCGCCTATCTCTTCGCCCGTGGCGGGCGCTTCGAGCCGGCGGCCAAGGGGCGCGACGAAGCGGGTCAGCCAAGCAAGCGCTGGCCCAAGCCGCTGATGGTGTGGAACCCCGAGGTGGGCAGCCGCCGCCACAGCCAGAGCGGGCAGTTCTTGAGTGGCACCCCGCGCTTCTTCCGTCCCCAGCTGGCGGACGGCACGCCGCTCAATGAGGCGTTCAAGCCGGCCCAGTGGCCGCTGCTGCTCACCAGCTACAAGTCCCACACCATGAGCTCCATGAGCATCGGCTCGGATCGCCTGCGCCAGGTGAACCCCAGCAACCGGGTGCGGCTCAATGTGCAGACGGCGGCGCAGCTGGGCATCGAGAGCGGGGACAGGGTGCGGGTCAGCACCCCGGATGGCAGCGTGATCGGGGTGGCCGAGTGCGTGGCCGGGGTGCAGGCCGATGCCATCGCCATCGAACACGGCTTCGGCCACAAGGAACTGGGGGCGCGGGAACACTGGATAGACGGCCAGAAAGTGGTCGCCAATCCGCTGCGCGGAGCCGGGGTCAATCTGAATGACTTGGCGGTGCTGGATCCCAGCCGCCATGGCCGCTACCCCCTGGTGGACTGGGCCATCGGCTCGTCGGCCCGTCAGGGGCTGCCGGCCCGGGTGGAGAAGCTGGTATGACAAACCAATGAAAACGGGGCCTGCGGGCCCCGTTGCTTGTCTGCTCTGCGTCACTGTCACAGTGTGACGTCGACCCACACCAGGCGGTGATCCGAGCTGACTCCCTTGGCGATGCCGAGCTTGGCGTCATACACCAGGTGGTAGCCAGGCTCGAAGCTGGCCGGCCAGAACACGCCGGAGGCGACCGCGTTCAGGTTGGCGGAGGGCAGCACGTGGTCGAGCTGCAGACCGCTGCTGCTGGTGATGCGCTCCGGGGTGGGGCGGTTGTTGTTGCGCTTGCACTGATCCGGCTGGCTGGCGAGGCACTCGGGGCCACCTTGGCTGACCGGGATCAGGGCGCCGTTGGTGACGGCCTGATTGACCAGAACATGGTTGTGCAGCGCCTGAATGGCGGTGAGATCCCCATCGCCAATCTGGGGATCGGCGTTGAGATCGCCGGCGATGACGAACTTGGCGCCCTCGGCCAAGCCACCGGCCTTGCCGGCGTCATCCACCATGTAGCCAGCCCCTGCCACATAGTCCTGCCAAAAGGCTATCTCCGCACGGTTGCGTTTGACGTTGTGGCGCGCCGCGTTGCCGAAGATGGGCGGGGTCGGGTGGGAGATAAGGAAGTGGAGCACCTCCTCCCTGTCTCCCTGCCTGATGCGCACCGGTACGTCGGCGTGGTTCTTTGAGGAGAGGGGGAGCGCCTGCCAGGCGGCGTCGTCATACCAGGCATCGCCACACTGGCGGCCGCTCGGGATCGGTGCCCTGGGGTTGTGGCAGTCGTCGATGACGGGGTTCGCTTCGCCCGGCATCTCCTTCCACTTGAATGTCTGGAAGGTGCGGATCTGTTTGGTATCGATGGGATACCGGGACATCACGGCGAAGGCGTACTGGCCGTGGTAGTTGCCAAAGCCCCAGGCGTCGTCCGGCCCGTTGTTGACCTTGCCGTCCAGGTTGAGGTCATGGCCGCTCATCAAACCGGTGTTGGTGGCGAAGTTCTGCAGCACCGGATAGCTGATGGCGGTCACCTCGTCGTGCTGGGCATGGGCCAGGTAGTTGTCGTTGAAGGCGTTGAGGTCCGTGGTGTCGCTGCCCTTGCCGTCATTGTCGAATTCGCTCAGCAGCAACACGTCCGGCCGGGTGCGCTGGATGATTTCGGCGATGTTGCGGATCTGCTGCAGGTCGAGGGCCTTGGTCTTCTCGGCGCCGCTCAAGGTGCCGTCGGCGAGGCGGGCCAGCAGGGCATCCTGCTCGGTGCGGGTCAGGGCGAGCTCTTCCCCCAGCATGCCGGGTGCAGTGCGATCGAAGGCGAGATTGAAGGTGGCAAAGCGAACCATGGCGGGCCTCGGCGTCAGTGTGGCCGGGACAGCCTGCCATCTTTGGCAGGAAAATGGCAGCACCCTGCCGAATTTCATGGGAAAGGTGCCCGGGTTTCCCCCGTGACACGCAAGCGCTCGGCTCAGGCCCAGCGGGAGAGAGGGGAGGGAATGGCGTAGGCGTAGCCCTGCTGGTAGTCGCAGCCCAGCCGGTTCGCCACCTCGATATGGGCCTGGGTCTCCACTCCCTCGCACACCACGGCCATGCCGAGTCGTTGCAGGTATTTCACCAGCCCCGTCAGCATGTTGAGGGCATGGGTGCTGCGTACAGCCTGGAGCAGCAGGGAACGATCCAGTTTCACGATCTCGTAGGGGAGCATCATCAGGCGCTGGAAGTTGCATGCCAGGGAGCCGAAGTCGTCACAGGCGATGTGGGCGCCATGGGCTCGCAACACCTCGATCATCTCCCTGTGCTGGTGCTTGAGCCTGACGTGTTCCAGCACCTCGAACCAGATGGCAATCCCCAGCTTGCGGGCCTGGAGCAGCACCAGCAACAGCAGATTGCGGTAGGTGGGGCTGGAGAGCGCCGGATTGAGGTTGATGGAGAGCGCATAGGGGCCTTTTTGGGCGAGCACGGGCAGATCGCGCATGATGGCCCTGAGCATGACGATATCCAGGTGCAGAGCGTCATCTTCGCCGAGGGCGGCAAAATCGATGCCCTGATAACCCTGGCTGCCGGCATCCCAGCGTCTGGCCAGCACCTCATACCCCTTGACCTGACGATCCTGGCCGATGATGGGCTGATAAAAGGGGACGACGATATCCGCCATGCTGACCATGGCACTCACGGGATACTCTTCTTTGAACGCAAACATGGCTCTCACCTGACGGGAACATGGCTGCGCATCATACAGGGAGGGTCTAAAGGGAGGCTGTAGGAAGAGTCTGATAATGGGCCCTGCTTGGGCGTGGGCAGGAAGGGATCAGGGAAGGGCATGGCCCTGTGCAGGTGCGGTGCCAGCCAGGGGGGCTGCGTGCATGGCCTGGGCAAGCCAGGACCAGTCGAGCATGGGGGAACCCGCCTTGAAGCGCTGATAGGCGCATCCCTGACGGATGGTCAGGAAGAGGGTGCTCGGCAGGCCGAGGCGGTTGAGGTAGCGCACCATCACGTCTCCTTGGTAATCCCGCAGCCGCAGTTGCAGCTCGGGCAGTGTCAGCCCGTGCTCGCGACCCGTTTCATCCCAGATTTCAAACATCTGTGTGCACTCCTTGCGACATGAGGCTCCACTGTTTCTAAAAAGTGCGGGGAGGGCAATTGTCAGATCTGACAGCGCCATATGGATTCTATCCAGAAAAGCGAAAACCCGGCGCGAGGCCGGGTTGTCTGAAGGATGGTGGAGGGAGAAGGATTCGAACCTTCGAAGGCAGAGCCGTCAGATTTACAGTCTGATCCCTTTGGCCGCTCGGGAACCCCTCCACAGGGGCATTGCATATTGTATTCAGGAAGATGGTGGAGGGAGAAGGATTCGAACCTTCGAAGGCAGAGCCGTCAGATTTACAGTCTGATCCCTTTGGCCGCTCGGGAACCCCTCCACGGGGTATTTTCCTGATTTTTACTTACTTGACGCACTTGAATGGTGGAGGGAGAAGGATTCGAACCTTCGAAGGCAGAGCCGTCAGATTTACAGTCTGATCCCTTTGGCCGCTCGGGAACCCCTCCCCAAGTGCGAGGCCGCATACTACCAGATCCGGCAAGGTTGTGAACCCCTTGGCCGCATTCTGACGACAAAAAAGTGTCAAGTGGTCATTTTTTGATATGTTTCGCTCAAAATTCACACTTTTCAATGACTTTTATGTCGCTGCCGAAACGGCGAGGGGGCGTAGGGGGGCTGGCTGCCAGGAGCCACGGGGCTCCTGGCGGATCATGGGGAGCGGGCGCTCGCTCAGGCGTCGGCGGGGCGGGCCTGCTGGCAACCCTGCACCGCATGGGCGATGAGTTCGAGGGCGCTCTGCTCGCAGGGGGGCAGCACCTCGTCGCAACTCGCGATCGGGGTGACGCGATCTCCCCATTTGATGAGGGCGGCGCCCCAGGTCAGCCCGGCCCCGAAGGCGGCGGTCAGCAGGTAGCTGTTCGGCTTGACCCGACCCCGCTCCAGCGCCTCGCACAGGGCGATGGGCACGGTGGCGGCGGAGGTGTTGCCGTACTGCTCTATGTTGACCATCACCTTCTCCATGGGGGCGTTCATCCGCTTGGCCAGGGTCTCGATGATGCGCACGTTCGCCTGGTGCGGCACGATGAGGTCGATCTGCTCGGGGGCGATGCCGGCCTGGGCCAGTACGGTGCCGGTGGCTTCGCCCATGCCGCGTACGGCGCGCTTGAAGATCTCCTGCCCCTCGAAGTTGAAGGTGAAGAGGCCGTCAATGTCGGCGAAACGCACCCGATCCGTACCGAAGTTCGGCACGTGCAGTATCTCCCGCGCTTCGCTGTCACAACCGAGCTTGCTGGCAATCAGGCCGCTCTCCTGCTCGCTCGCCTCGATGATGACGGCGCCAGCGCCATCCCCGAACAGCACGGCGGTGTCGCGCTTGGCCCAGTCCAGCAACTGGGTCAGTCGCTCGGCACCGATCACCAGCACCCTTTGCATCATGCCGGTCTGCACCAGGGAGGTGGCGACCGAGAGGGCATAGACGAAGCCGGTGCAGGCGGCGTTGAGGTCGAACACCGCCGCCTTGTGGGCGCCGAGAGCCTGCTGCACGGCGGAGGCACCATTGGGGACCAGCGTGCCCGGGGTGGCGGTCGCCAGGATGATGCCATCGAGGGCGGCGGCGTCCAGGCCTGCGCACGCCAGGGCGCGACGGCCGGCCAGGGTGGCGAGCGTCTGGGTGCTGACATGGGAGACCCGGCGGGCCTTGATGCCGGTGCGCGGGTAGATCCACTCGTCCGAGGTATCCATGATGGTGCCGAGGTCATCGTTGGTCAGCGAGGCGGGGGGCAGGCATTTTCCCCACCCGGTGATAGTGGCGTATGTCATCTTGTCGTCGCTTGTCGTGATGGCCGCCCTGGGGCGGAAAGTGGCGAAATTATGCCGCACGGGGCGTTCACTGTCATCCTGCGGTCCCCCCAGTGTAAGGGGAGTGGCGGGAGCAAGACCGTGATTTTGCTTAAATTTCCGCTTCTCCTTGCCGTAAGATGAAGGCCCGATCCCGGCGACCCCTTCCCGAGGTGACTCCTGTGCACAAAGCGAATCTCAATCTCTTGCCCACCCTCAAGGTGCTGCTGGAGACCCGCAACATCAGCCGGGCGGCGGAGCTGCTGAACCTGAGCCAGCCCTCCATCAGCAAGCAGCTCGGCCAGCTTCGCAGCGAGTTTGGCGACGAGCTGCTGGTGCGGGAAGGGCAGCGCTGGCTGCTGACCCCGCGGGCCGAGGCCCTGGCGGCCCAGCTTGCCGATTCCCTCGGGGCCCTGGAGCGGCTCTACGAGGCGCCGGAATTTGCCCCCGAGCGCTGCGAGCGGGTGTTTCGGCTCGCCTCCTCCGACTACGTGGCCCAGCACATCTTGCCGGACATCTGTGCGGCCCTGGCGAGGGCCGCCCCCCGGGCGGCGCTGGAGTACAGCCTGTGGGACAAGCGCCAGTTGCCGCAGCTGTGGCAGTCCGAGCTGGATCTGGTCTCCACCATCACCGAGCTGGTGCCGGATCAGATCCGCGGCCTGCATCAGGGGGAGGACAGGCTGGTGGTGCTGATGGGGCGCCATCACCCGCTCTCTGGCATGGCGCTCAGCCTGGAGGATTACCTCGCCTGGCCCCACCTGCAGGTGAGCGGGGGCGGGGACAAGGACAGCCCGGTGGAGCAGGTGCTGGCCCCCCGAGGGCTCTCCCGCCGCTGGTTTGCCCGGGTGCCCTTCTTCCAGGCAGCGGTGGAGGTGCTGCTGCGCACAGACTGTCTGATGACCACCCCGGCCCATATCGCCTGGCAGCTGTCCAGGGAGCATGCCCTGAGTTTTTGCGATCTCCCCTTCGCCACCCGGGTCCAGCAGTATCATCTGCTGTGGCACCAGCGCCACCACCTGGATCCGGCTCACCGCTGGTTTCGCGAGCTGGCCTATCCCTTCCTGCGGGATCACCTGCAATTCACCCTGGGGGAGAGTCGCAAGCAGTTGGCTGGAGGGTCGCAGGCGGGCCACTGATGGCAGCGGGTTGTGCCACTCTATAACCACTGGCTATGGACTCTATTCATAACTTTCACTTCTGGCATAGCGAGCCACCCCCTACCCTGATCCCGGGTGACAACAATCGACACGAAGGAAGAGAGGGTATGGAGCTGACGAGTTGGCTGGCGCTGGCCGCCATTTGCGTGATGGGGGCCATCAGCCCGGGGCCGAGCCTGGCACTGATCATCCGCAATACGGTGCAGGGAGGGCAGGGCCACGGGGTTGCCACTGCGCTGGGCCACGGCCTGGGAGTCGGCATCTATGCGCTGATCACGGCCCTCGGCCTCGCCATCCTGATCACCCAGACCCCGCTGCTGTTCGATCTCATCCGCTACGGCGGCGCGGCGTTCCTCGCCTGGCTCGGGATCAAGGCGCTGCTGGCCAGGCCCGCAGGGGGTGAGGCAGGCAAGGAGGAGGGGCACCCGCCACGGGGACGTCAAGGGGCGTTCGAGGGCTTTATGGTGGCCTTCTTGAACCCCCAGCTCGCCATCTTCTTTATCGCCCTGTTCAGCCAGTTCGTGCACGCCGACACCGGCTGGCGTGAGGGGGGCATCATGATGATGACCGCAGGCGGCATCGATGCGCTCTGGTATGTGCTGGTGGCCCTGGTGCTCTCTCGCGGGCCCGTACTCGCCTGGCTCAAGGCCAAATCCACCGTGATCGACAAGGTGAGCGGCCTGGTGCTGCTGGGGCTGGCCCTCAAGGTCGTGATCTAGCTCCGCGTCGGGTGCCAGCGTAGTCGGCACACTCTCAGGGCCGGGGGATGAGGGCCCGCCAGATGTCCTTGTTCCGGGTCAATCCTGCATTCTGCGGTGATCTTAAGCGGGATCAAGGCGGGGGGCGGGGAGTCTGGCTAGAGTGGCGGCCATTTGCAGCCCTTCGAACCGGACGTTATGCGCGATCAGAACCATCACAACCGCCTGGAGTTGCTGGCCCCGGCCAAGAACCTTGCCTATGGCATCGAGGCCATCAACCACGGCGCCGACGCCGTCTACATGGGCGGCCCCGCCTTCGGTGCCCGCAGCGCAGCAGGCAACAGCCTCGAGGACATCGAGGCGCTGGCCCGCCATGCCCACCGCTTCGGCGCCCAGGTCTTCGTCGCCTTCAATACCCTGCTGCACGACCACGAGCTGGAGCAGGCCCGGCGCCTGACCCATCAGATCTACGAGGCAGGGGCCGATGCGCTGATCGTGCAGGACATGGGGCTGCTGGCGCTCGATTTGCCCCCCATCGCGCTGCACGCCAGCACCCAGACCGACAACCGCACCCTGGAAAAGGTGACGTTTCTGCAGGACGTGGGCTTCTCCCAGGTGGTGCTGGCCCGCGAGCTCTCCCTTGCGCAGATCCGCGAGATAAGCGCCGCCACGAGCGTGCAGCTGGAGTTCTTCATCCACGGCGCCCTGTGCGTCTCCTACAGCGGCCAGTGCAACATCAGCCACGCCCGTACCGGGCGCAGCGCGAATCGCGGCGAGTGCGCCCAGCTCTGTCGGCTGCCCTGTTCCCTGCAAACGCCAGGGGGGGAGGTGCTGGTGGAAAACAGCCACCTGCTCTCCTTGAAAGACATGGATCAGACCGACAACCTGGAGGCGCTGATCGCCGCAGGGATCCGCTCCTTCAAGATTGAAGGGCGCCTCAAGGGGCTCGACTACGTCAAGAACGTCACTGCCTGGTATCGCCAGAAGCTGGACACCATTCTGGCGAGCCGCCCCGATCTGGTGGCCGCTTCCGCCGGTCGTTGCAGCTACACCTTTACGCCGGATCCCAAGAAGAGTTTCAACCGGGGCAGCACCGACTACTTCCTCCATGGCCGACAGCCAGGCATCGACTCGCCGCGCAGCCCGAAATACGTCGGGGAGCCGCTCGGACGCGTCACCAGCGTGACCCGCGATGGCATCGAGATCGACGGCCAGGCCGTAGCCCTCAACAACGGCGATGGCCTCGGCTTCTTCAAGCCGGGGGGCGAGCTGGTGGGGATGCGCCTCAATAAAGTGGAGGAGAAGGCACAGAGCAAGCGGTTACTCCTGTCGGAACCCATGCCCGGTCTCAAGGTAGGCACCGAGATCTTTCGCAACCACGATCAGGCCTTCAGCAAGCAGCTCGAAAAGGGGAGCGCGGATCGCCGCATCCGGGTCGATATGCGGCTATCGGAGTGCGACGAGGGACTGCGGCTCGAACTTGTGGACGAGCAGGGCATTGGTGCCGCCGTCACGCTCCCCTGCGACCAGCAGCCGGCCGACAACCCGGAACGGGCGCTGCAACAGGCCAGGGATCAGCTCGGCAAACTCGGCAACACCCTGTTTGTGGCTCGCCAGATTGAGTTGGCATTCACTCACCCGCTGTTTATTGCGGCTTCACAGCTTAACGGCTTGCGCCGGGAGGGGATCGCCGCCCTGGAGGCGGCCCGTCTGGCTGCCTACCGGCGACCCGAGCGGCGCATTCCCCTGCGAGGCGCCGTTTATCCCCAGCATCGGCTCTCCTACCTCGGCAACGTGCTGAACAGCGCGGCGGAGCAGTTCTTTCGCGAACACGGGGTGGGGAGCATCGCCCCCGCGTATGAGGCGAACAAGGAGGAGCGGGAAGTGGTGCTGATGACAACGAAGCACTGCATTCGCTACAGCCAGCAGCTCTGCCCCAAGGAGATGCCCGGTCTCAAGGCCGAGCCCCTGGAGCTCAAGATGGGCAAGGAGAGTTTCCGCCTGCGCTTTGACTGCCACCGCTGCGAGATGCAGGTGATGGGCAGCCTCAAGGGGTGATGGCCTAGTCCTGTCCCCTTTCCTGGGGGATGCCCGGTGTCAGGTATCCATCACCAGAGTGGGCCATGACTTGGGGGAAGGAGTGTGCTCTTATCATGGGGGGACTGCGAAGAGGGGCTGTCATCTCTCTTCGTGAGAGGCTTGATGCCTTATTCGAGCCTCTATGTCTGTGTTATCACCACAAGGAATGAGGTTTAGACGGATCTATGCTCGCACTCTCGATAGTCAGTCCACACGGGACAAATATCGCGTCAGGTAAAAAGACATTGGAAGTCCGTTCCTGGTGCCCTCCATCTCTGCCTGTTCGTGATTTATTGATCGTTGAAAATTCAGTATTTTTATCTCTCGATATGCCAGTTGATCCTGATGGCAAAGTCGTTGCGATCGTCGACATTGAAGAGGTGCATGAATGGCAACCCGATGAAGTCGCCGCCGCCTGCTCGAGTGGCTGGGTGCCCGGCTACTGGGCTTGGCGTATTGCTAATGTTCGCCCCATTGTGGATGGCTCCGTTGTGCCCGCCCAGCGCAAGCTTTATGAGATTGACCCACAGAGCCTGACGCCGGGCATGAGCTACCAGGTGGCGGACAACGCCGAACCCCATCGCTCCTATACCGAACTGGGCGCTCGCCTCTTTATCGTCGACTGAGCCGCCCTCTTTCCCGCTTCCCTTTGCGCTTCAGGAACTTGCCATGCTTGAACTCAGACCCAACTGCGAGTGCTGTGACCGGGATCTGCCCGCCGACACGGCGACGGCCTACATCTGCTCCTTCGAGTGCACCTTCTGCGCCGAGTGCAACGATCAGTATCTGCACCTGACCTGCCCCAACTGTGGCGGCGAGCTGGTCAGGCGCCCGCGCCGCCCGGCGGCCAAGCTGGTGAACAACCCCGCCTCCCTCCAGCGCGTCTTCAATCCGGCTCTGAAAGCGGTGCTGGGCAAGGGGGGCTAGGGCCCTCCCTTCATGGGAAGGGCTGGGCTGGCAACTGGCTCGCCCCGGCGGCTCTTGACCTTCTCCCGGCGGCAGCCCCTATCAAGGGGGCTCACACCAAAGGAGCAAAAGATGACGGAGCGATTCGAAGGAGAAGGGGCGAAGGCTTATGACAGCCGCATCCCCCTGCTGGTGCCAGGCTACGAGCTGCTGCACCAGCTTTGTGCCTCCCGGCTGATGGCCGCGCTGGGCCAGGAGGCCCGGGTGCTGCTGGTGGGGGTGGGCACGGGCAGTGAGTTGCTGCTGCTTGGCCGTCTCTGCCCCCGCTGGACCTTTGTGGCCCAGGATATCTCGGCGGACATGCTGGCCCAGGCCAGGGTGCGGGCCGAGCAGGCGGGCATGGGGGAGAGGGTGTGCTGGCACCTGGGCGCATTGCCTGTGGTGGATAAGCCTTGCGATGGTGCACTCTGTCTGCTGGTTCTGCATTTTCTGGCGCAAGATGCCAAAGCTGCGCTATTGGGTGATATTTATCGCCAGCTCAATCCTGGTGCTCCCCTGCTGCTGGCGGATCTGATGGCGCCCACGGACCCGCTCGAGCGCAAGGCGATGGGGTTGCAAGCCGCCCTCGCCGGTCTGCCGCTTCCTGCCTGCGAGCAGATGGTGCGCCGCCTCGGAGAGGATTTCACCTCCCTGGACGAGGGACAGACCCGGCGCCTCTTGCAAGGGGCCGGTTTCGCGGAGGCGCACCGCTTCTTTCAGGCGCTGGGGTTTCACGGCTGGCTGGCGCAGCGGCAGTGAGCCCTGGCCGGGTGGCGCCGGATCAACGAGAGGCCCTCTCCAGCGTCAGCAGTGCCTGCTTGATGGGCAGGCCTCCCGCATAGCCGGTGAGGCTGCCATTCTGGCCGATCACCCGGTGGCAGGGGATGATGATGGAGAGCGGATTGCGACCGTTCGCGGCACCCACCGCCCGCACCGCGTTTGGCTTGCCGATGGTGCGGGCGATGTCGCCGTAGCTGCGGGTCTCCCCGTAGGGGATGTCGCACAGCGCCTGCCACACCGCTTGCTGAAACGCCGTGCCCCTGGGGGCGAGCGGCAGGGTGAAGCGCTGCAACCGGCCCGCGAAGTAGTCCCGAAACTCGGCGAGGAAGGGGGCGAGCGCCTCGCCGTCCTGTAGCCAGTCCTGCATGTCGGGCAGCGGCCGCAGTCCGGCCAGGAAGTCCACATGGACCAGACCGCGTTCGTCGATGGCGACCAGCAGTTCGCCCTGGTCGGTGGGCATCATGTCATAGCGGATCATGGGCTCTTCTCCTCGTCTTGTGTCTGTGTTGGCCGGGTGAGCAGCGCCGGTTGTTCACTCATGGCGTGCCACAGCCAGCTCGCGGCATAGGCGCGCCACGGCTGCCAGGGGGCGCTGCGCGCTGTCACCTCTTTCACCGGCAGCTTGTCACCGCCCCCCAGCGCCTTTTGCAGCACGAGATCCGAGGCGGGGAAGGCATCCGTGTCGAGCCCGCAGCGCAGCCGCCAGTAAGCGACCGTCCAGGGACCTATGCCCGGCAGCGCGAGCAGTTGCTCGTCGCTTGCCGTGGCGAGGGTGAGTGCGCCGCTTGCGAGCGCCGAGGCCAGCCCTTGCAGGGTGCGGATGCGGCTGCCCGGCATGCCGATGCCGTCGAGATCCAGCTCGCACAGCTGGGTCGGGGTGGGCAGCTGTGCGGTGTCGAACTGAGCCTGGGTGCGCGCCACCAGGCGCCCCATGATGGTGATGGCACCCTTGACCGACACCTGCTGGCCGACGATGGCGCGCAGCATCACCTCGTATTCATCCCACCCCCCCGGCAGCCGCACCCCGGGCCAGCGCCCCTGGATGCCGGCGAGCAGCGGATCCTGCCCCAGGTGTTCGCCGATGCGGCTCATGTCGGCGTCGAGATCCCACATGCGGCGCACGCGGTACAGGATGTCCGGCAGCGCACCCGGCGGCAGATCCCGCACCGTGAGTCTGAGCCTCTCCCCCTCGACGGGCTCGATGCGGATGAGCCCCTCCTGCTCACCGACCCGGTGAAGGCGCTCGTAACCGTGCTCATCCACCCGCTCCAGCCCCGGAATGGCGCGCAACCGGTAGAACGCGAGCATGGCCTGGACGTCGAACGGCGGGCGATACAGCAGGTGCAGTTGCAGGCTCGATTGCGGCGTCTCCTGCTCCGCGCCCCCTTCCTGCTTGCGCAGGGCGCCCGGCGTCATGCCATACGCCTGCAGCCAGGCGTCGTTGAAGCGACGAATGCTCGCAAAGCCTGCGGCAAACGCCACGTCCGTGATGGGCAGGCGCGTCTCCGTCAGCAGCCGTTTCGCAAGGAGCAGGCGGCGCGTCTGCTCCACCTGTTTCGGCGAGGCGCCGAGGTGTTGCTCGAACTGGCGCCTCAGGGTGCGCTCCGTGATCCCGGCCTGTGTTGCAAGGGAGCCCAGGCTGTGCTCCGCCAGCTCGCCGCGCTCGATGCGCGCCAGCACCTGGGCGACGAGCGGTGGCAGATCGCCGCTCTGGGCCGGTGCGAGCTCGGGGCGACAGCGCAGGCAGGGGCGCAGCCCGTGCTGCTCCGCCGCCGCCGCGAAGCGAAAATAGCGCACATTGTGCTCATGCGGTGCCCGCGCCGGACACACGGGGCGGCAATAGATGCCGGTGGAGAGCACCCCGGTGAAGAAGCGGCCATCGAAACGCGCGTCTCGCGCGAGGCGTGCGGCGTGGCACTGCTCGCGGGTGAGGCCGGGGATGATCTCGTCCTGGGGTGATGAGACGGGGGACGCTGTGTTCATGGCATGACTCGGCTGAGGGTGTGCATGTCCCAGAGACTAAGCGGGTGCAAGGGGAGTGACTAGCCAAAAACGGACAGGGATAGCAAAAATAGTGCGATCCGAGGAATCCCAGTCCTCCCTTTGTAAGGTTAGGGGGGCAGGACCCCACCCTAACCCTCCCCTTCGTAAGGGGAGGGGACAAACAGCTCCCCTCTGTGAACGGGGGCGGGGTTAGCTCCTCCCCCTTGTGAAGGGGGAGGCAGGGAGGGGGTTCAACCTCGCTTATTTCAGGTAGCGCTGTTCGAGGTGTTTGCGCAGCCACTGGGGATTGAGCGCCTCACCGGTCGCGCGGCGAATGAGCTCGTCCGTGCCGTGCAGGCTGCCCTGGGACCAGATATGGCGACCGAGCCAGCCAAAGATCTCCGGCAGGCGGCCGGACTCTACGAGCGTGCCCATGTCGCCGAGCTCACGCTCGAGTGCAAAGCGCAGCTGCGCCGCGTACATGGCGCCGAGTGTGTAGCTCGGGAAGTAGCCAAACGAGCCGTCCGTCCAGTGGATGTCCTGCATGCAGCCGTTCTGGTAATTGCCCTTCGTGGACAAGCCGAGCCACTTCTGCATCTTCGCGTCCCACAGCTCGGGGATGTCCGCGACCTCGATGCGCCCTTCCATCAGGTCCCGCTCCAGCTCGTAGCGCAGGATGACGTGGGCCGGGTAGGTGACCTCGTCCGCATCGACGCGGATAAAGCCGGGCTCGACCCTGTTGTACAGCTTCTCGAGGTTCGCCGGTGCGAGCGCGGCCTGTTCGCCGAAGTGCGCGCGAATGCGCGGTGCAATCAGTGCGAGGAACGCGGGGTGATGGCCGAGCTGCATCTCGCAGAACAGGCTCTGGCTCTCGTGAATGCCCATGGAACGCGCCTCGGCCACCGGCTGGCCGAGCAGTGCGCGCGGCAGGCCCTGCTCGTAGCGTGCGTGGCCCGTCTCGTGGACGATGCCCATCAGGCTGGAGACGAACTCCTGCTCGTTGTAGCGCGTGGTGATGCGCACGTCCGTCGGCACGCCGCCGCAGAACGGGTGGCTGCTCACGTCGAGCCTGCCGTGCGCGAAATCAAAGCCGAGCAGTCCCATCACCTCCTGACCGAGCGCCTGCTGCGTTGGGATCGGGAACGGGCCTTGCGGGGTGAGGAGGGTCTCGATTTTCTGCCGCTCGCTCACGGTCTGTATGAGGCCGGGCAACCAGCTCGTCAGATCGCCGAAGATCTGATCCAGCCTCGCGCTCGTCATGCCGGGCTCGTACAGCGCCAGCATGGCGTCATAGGGGCGCACCCCGAGCGCGTCGGCGCGCAGGCGAGCCACCTCCCGCGACAGGCGCACCACCTCCTCGAGGTTCGGGGCAAAACCTGCCCAGTCGTTCTCCTTGCGCTGGCGACGCCAGGCGTGCTCGCATTTGCTGCCGGCCAGGGAAAGCGCCTCCACCAGCGCCCCCGGCAGCAGGCTCGCATCCTGCCACTGGCGCTTGATCTCCCGCAGGTTCGCACGCTGGTGCTCGTCCAGCGGTTCACTCTCTGCCTTGGCAATCCACTCCCCAAGCTCGGGGGCGGTGCGCTTGCCGTGGATCAGCACGCCAAGCTCCGCCATCGCCTCGGCGCGGGCCTCGTTGCCCCCCTCCGGCATCATGGCGGCCTGATCCCAGCCGCAGATGGCGGAGAGGTGGGAGAGGCGGTGCAGTTGTTGCTGATGTTGTTCGAGTTTCTGGTATGACATGGGATTGTCCTTGTTATCGTCCCTGATGGTATGCACCCCGTACCTGGCATGATCGGGGCCGCCCGATGCTAGCACTGCCATCCATCCTGGTGCCACCCTCAGGCAGTCAGCCGAGGCGCTTCTGGTGCCGTTCGCGGTTTTCCGCCTTCTTGCGCTCGCTCTTGCGCAGCAATACGTAGAGCGCACCGCTGCCGCCGTGGCGGCGCTCGGCGCTGTGCATGGCCATCACCGAAGGCAACTGTGGCAGCCAGGCGCTGACATGGCTCTTGAGCAGGGCACGCGGGGTGCTGCGCTCCCCCTTGCCGTGCAGGATCAGCAGGCAGCGGATATCCCGCACTTCGCATTCGGCAATGAACTGCACCAGGGCGATACGGGCCTCGTTGAGCGTCTTGTGGTGCAGGTCGAGGGAGCCTTGCAGCTCGTACTTGCCAAGGCGCAGCTTCTTGTAGACCCCCTCCTGCACGCCGTCACGCTTGAAGCCGACGATGGCGTGGGGGTCCAGCATCTCGACTGCTTCCGTGCCAAGGTGATCCAGGGTGAGTTGTTCGGCGGTGGCGGCTTCCCGGCGCGCGAGTTGCGCCTCGGTGGGCTGGCTGTTGCCCGCAACGGGGGCGATATGGTCGCTGCGAAGGGGCCGCACGTCGGCCACTTCCTGAAGGAACAGTGAGAGTTCGTCGTTATGAGACACGGCAGGCTCCCCGCATGAAAATGAGGGAGCCAGTATAGCGGGCCTTGGTGGGCCTTAGAATGGCAACGCTCGCAGGCCCTGGCCCTGCCGGGGAGGGCGGTCTGAGCGAGCCTGGTTATTGCCCCTCTTTGGGCGGCTCTGCGTGCATCACCTTGTAGATGAAATAGACCGCATAGGCGCTGATGAGCAGGAAGGTGCCGAAAATCACCAGCATGGACATCAGCCCCACGCTGTTGCCGAACATCAGGTTCATCCAGAATGCCATCTCGTTCACTCCTGTCACTGGGCGGTGACAGGCATGATAGATACCTCTTCAGGAGGGAGGGGATGATCTCGATCAACTCCCTCTCTGGTTATTTAATCGGCAGCAAATTCTGTGAGCCGACGCGCATCCGGCGCGTCAGGTCGCCGGACTGGACGCTATTTTGCTTTCTCCAGGGTCGGTTCGGTGAGGGGTGTGATGCGCCAGCCCTGCTGCTCCAGCAGGGCGAGCAGCCCGTGCTCGCCGTAAAGATGCAGGGCCCCTACCACGATAAAGCTCTCGTTCGGCAGGCTGGGCCACTTCTTGACCCAGTTGCGGTTGCGCTCTGCCAGCAGGGTCTGTTCCAGCCAGACTTGCAGCTTGGGCGGCGCCATCTCCTCCCTGAGCAGATTGATGAGGGTGTCCTGATCCCCGTTCTGCCAGGCGGTCATCACGGCGTCGAACCCCTGCTGGATGTCGGGCAGCTCGTCCAGGGTGCTCTCCAGCATCAGGGTCTGGTTGTCGCCGACGCTCGCGAGATAGCCGAGTTGCTCCAGCAGGGTCTCCAGCCCGACGATGGGCTTGCCGCCGTCGTTCGCCCGCTTGGCGAAGTGCTGGTCGACACCGTATTCACCGCGATAGCCGGTGCGCTCCAGGGCCGCCTGGGTCAGGGTAATGGCCGCAAACCAGGGACGCAGCGGGGCCAGCATGCTCTCGTTCAGACCATTCTGGCCCGCGGCGATGAGGGTGCGACGGTAGAGGTCGATGGGCAGGTGATCCTTGAGGGTCTTGCCGTCGACGAGCCGGGTGATGGCGCCCATCTCCTGCCACTGCTCCTGGCTGATGTGGGTCATGTCCACCTCCATCACCAGGGCGCGGCTCTGCTGCCAGGCGCGCTCCACCGGGTCCGGCAGGGGATAGAGAGAGGGTTTGCCCGCGTGGATGGACCCCAGCAGCCAGTGCTGTTCGTTGCCCTTGTTGATGCGGTAAAAGGCCGGATCGGCCATGGCATGGAGCGGCAGCAGCAGGCAGAGCAGGAAGGAGAGCAGCGTGGGATGGAATCTCATGAGGCACCTTATGTGAGCGGGATGAGTGCTCTATGATAAGTCCTCATTTGTCACAGCCAAGAGGTTTCCCATGCCCCACCTTCGTTTTCGGGCAGTTTCTGTCGACACCCTGCAGCGGATAAGCGCCCCCCTGATGGCGGATCTCTGCGCCCTGACCGGTGGCAAGCCGGAGTTCGTCACCCTGGAGTGTGTGCCGAGCCAGTGGGTACGAGATGGCCAGCCCGAAGCCGGTTTCCCCTTCGTGGAGCTGGTCTGGTTCGAGCGACCGCAGGAGATGCAGGATGCCGCCGCAGCCCTCATCACCCGCCACCTGAAAGGGGTGCTGGGGGAGCAGACCTATGTGGTGGTGCAGGTGCTGCCCATCGTCAAGAGTCACTACTACAGCAACGGCCAGCACTATTGAGCGGGCATCGTTGCTGAGACCGGTGCATGTCAAGAGGAGGGCCGCCGAGGGCCCCTTTTATCAGGCGGATTTGATCAGCAGCTTGTCAAGCCAGCGACTTGGCAGCAGGCGGCGCAGCACGGTAAACAATTTGGTCGGGAAGGTGACCGGGTAGCGGTGCCTGGGACGCTTGCTCGTGAGCGCATGCACTAACGGCGGGATGCAGGCCTCGCTTGGCAGGGTAAAGCCCCGGGCACCCTCTTCACGCTCCAGCCTGGCCAGCGTCTGGGCATAGGCGTCCTGGTGGCGGCTGGTGGCGGGGTCTATGTGGCGCAGGAAGGCCTCCCGGGCATTGGCGCGAAACCGGGTGTCGATGGGGCCGGGTTCGATCAGGCTGATGTGCACGCCGCTGCCCGCGAGTTCCAGGCGCAGGGTATCGGTATAGCCTTCCAGCGCGAACTTGCTGGCGTTGTAGGCGCCACGATACTTCATGGCCACCAGGCCAAGCACCGAGCTGTTCTGTACGATGCGCCCCTCGCCTGCCGCCAGCATGGGGGGCAATATCTGGCGAATGAGGTGATGCCAGCCAAAGAGGTTGGTCTCGAACTGCTCGCGCAGCGCCTCGGTGGGCAGATCTTCCAGCGCACCGGGTTGGCCGTAGGCGCCGTTGTTGAAGAGGCCGTAGAGGCGCCCTTCTGCCAGGGCCAGCGCCTCTGCCGCCCCTCGCTCTATGCTGGCGCTGTCCGCCAGATCCAGTTGCACCGCCAACAGACCCTGCTGCTGTAGCAGGGCCACATCCTCGGCCTTGCGGGCGGAAGCGATGACGGTGAAGCCCCGGGCGCCGAGCGTTCTTGCGGCGGCGAGGCCGATGCCGCTGGAGCAGCCGGTGACGAGCACGAAGGGATGGGGCATGAGCATGGTCCTGATTGACGGCCGGCAGGTGGCCCGAAGCTGGCATGGTAGCGTGGTGCCACCAAAAACAAAACCGGGCCAGAGGCCCGGTTTTCGGTCACGTCAGATGCCTGATTACATGATGGTGAACGGCATGATGATGTGGAACTTGACGTCATGCTCGGAGCTGAACATGTTCGGGTAGTACCAGCTGCCCTTGTCGTCCTGTTCGTTGTTGTAGTCGGTGTAGTGCAGCTTGAACAGGGTGCCCTTCAGCTTGCCGTCCTGCACTGTGTACATGACGTCGAAGTTGGCTGCCCACTCTTTGCCGCCTTCCAGGGACTTGTCGCCGTTGTTGGCATCCCAGCCGTAGGCACCGGAGACACCCACGCCCCAGCCCGGTGCACCCACCAGATCATCCAGGGAACGAGTCACGCCGAAGAACAGGGCTTTCTCGTCGTTGTGGTTCCAGTCGGAGCGGGAATCCCACCAGATTTCGTTCGCGCCCTGGGAGTTGCCGTAGCCGCGGGTCAGACGGGGCAGGTAGTTGCCCAGATCCCCTTCAGCCTTGGTCCACAGGCCTTCCAGACGGAAGCCATAGGGGCCGGCTGCCCAGCTGGCGGTCAGGGCTTGTTGCCAGGCCAGGCCGTCATAGTCGCTGTTCTCGGTGTCGGAACCGTAGAACTGGTAGCTGGTGTTCAGGCCACCCAGTACGTCGAACTTGTGGGCCAGCTTGAAGTGGTAGCTGTCCATGTAGCCTTCGGACTGACCGAAGCCGGCGGTGACGGCAGTGCCGTTCTCGAAGGTGTAGCGAGCGGCCAGACCGTGGATGTAGTCGATCTTGTTCGCATCGGTGAAGGGATCGCTGGCATAGGGGCTGCTCTTGGAGAAGCCGGTGGTGTTCTTGAACCAGGGAGCCTTGTACTCGTCGGCGATGGCGTAGGTCAGGTAGAGGCCGCCGAAGGTGCCTTCGATCTGGCCACCACGGTAGGTACCGGGTTGATAGGACCAGTTGACGCCGAGGATGCCGGGTACATAGAGCTGGGTGTAACCACCCTTGGCGGTGACGGCGTCACCGAACTTGAATTTCAGGGCGGCGTTGGAGAGGCTGAAGCCGTTCTCGGGAACGCCGTCACCACCTGAACCCCACTTGTCGCCCCAGAAGGAGAACTCGTTCTCTTCGTTGACGCCATTGCTCTCGTCAACGGCCAGGTCGTAGGCACCGAAGCCGCCCACGTCGACGCCGACCACACCCCATGCATAGCCGGAGTTGAAGTTCAGGGCTGCCTGGGTGGTGGCATGGCTCAGGTTGGAGTGGTATTTGCCATCCTGACCCGGACCTGCCTGGACGCGATCACGCTCACGCTGGAAGTAGAACAGGCCACCGGTGAGCTTGCCTTCGTCGATGAAGGCGCTGTAGGACTTGCCGTATTCCGGGCTCATCATGTCTTGAGCGGCGAACGCCATGCCAGGTGCGACCAGTGCCGCGACCACGGCAGCACTCAACGCGGCGCGCTTGAAGATCACTTTTTCCATTTGTTATTGCTCCTGATTTTATGGACTTAGCTTTTTTATCCGGCAGCCGGGTAGGCACCCGCCGCTCGGTATTGGCATTGCAATCAACACCCCGAAGGGCAAAAAAATGGTTCTCTGTCGTGCCCTTGTGCCTGATGCCTTGGCGCATCGGTCGGGGCTATCTGCATCGTTACAGTCGTTATTTTTTGGCTGTCGATCCTTGGCGATCTGACATCACCAAGAGTACGTTCGCGGTGCGAAATATCAATGTAAAGTTCCCGGCAAGTTTCAAAAATATGACCGAGTGCAAATAATCATGATTCTTGGTGTGGGCACTCCCAGGCCACTCATGTCGGCAATGACAGCGCTTTCATGGTGATTTCACCGTTCTCCTGCGCAGATCTTGCCGTCAAGGCAGAACTTTCTTTGTTAACCCGGTGGCAACATATAATTTTGTATCACAAAAAAAGATGGACCCGGCCGGATGCCCACTGTCGTGAGCGTGAGCCGTCGCCCCGACAGACAGGGGGACCAGAGATGTGAAAGGGGTGAGGGAGTCTGTGACTGAATGGATGAGGCAACCCGTCATCGCCCGTGAAGACGTGACGGGAGTATCAGGGGAAGGGTTGCGGCAAGGCCGGGCCGCGGGGAGATTGACAGGGAGCGCGCCCCGGGTCTGGTGCGAACCAGGCCCGGGGGTTATCAGGTCTGGCTCAGGATACGGGGGATCTGCTGGGCCTGGTGGTGGATATGCTCCGAGACCTGTACCGAGAGGCGGCTGCCCTGGCGGGCGTGCTGGCTGATGCGACCGATGAGGGCGGCGAAGCTCGCCAGCCTGTGCTCCTGACTCTTGGCATTGTCGGCGCCTTGCAGGGCGATGACGGCGGTGCTGCGCGCCATCTCCCGCACCGTCAGGGTGGTCTGGCGCAGTTGCTCCGCCTGCTGACGCTGCTCGGCGGCCTCTGCGGTGATGCGGGCCAGCACGGTGGCGAGCTGATCCCCCGCCTGGGTGAGGCTGGCCAGGATCTCGGTGATCTGGCCGAGGGAGCGCTGGGTGTCGGCGGAGAGGTGGCGCACCTCGTCGGCTACCACCGCGAAGCCGCGTCCCTGCTCCCCGGCCCTGGCCGCCTCGATGGCGGCGTTGAGGGCCAGCAGGTTGGTCTGCTGGGAGATATGGCCGATGACGTCGACGATGGCGGTCACGTCCTCCACCGAGCGGGTCAGCTGGGCCAGGGCGCCGCTGCTCTCGTCTATGGCGAGCCCGGTCTGGGCGGTAGCCGTCAGCATGCCCCCGACCAGCCGCTCGCTCTGGCTCATGGAGTGTTCATTGTGCTGGGCGTGCTGGGCGATTTCGGCGGCGACCTGGTGCACCTCGCTGGCGAGCTGGTTGAGCTCCTGCATCATGGTGTCGCTCTCATCCACCGCCTGCTCCGTGGTGCGGGTGCTGTGATGGATCTCCTGCACCTGGTTGACCATCCCTTGCAGACTTTGCGACACCGCCGATAGCTGGCCCTCTTTCTGCTGCTGATCCTGTTGCAGGCGCTGTATCAGGCGGTTGTAGCTCGCGACGATGTCCGCCAGCTCGTTGCGCTCGCGCCCCGGGGTCAGCAGCTGGGCCTGACCCGTGGCGTCGAGCTGCAGGAAGGCGGCCCGCAGCCGCAGCAGGGGGCTGACCAGCCAGCGGCGCTGCACCAGGGCGAACAGCAGGGCGACCACCACCAGGCAGAGCGCCAGCACGCCGAGCACCGTGGCCAGTTCCCGGTTCACCGTCTGACGGGCGGCGGCGAGTTGTTCACCCAATTGCTCCCCCGCTTGCAGCAGCTGGGTGATGTCCTGCTGCACCATCTGACGAGCGGCCTGCTGCTGTTGCAGCGCCTTGCGGCTGTTTTCCAGCTCCTGGGGATAGCGCTTGAGCAGGGAGGTCAGCTCGGCTTTGGGCTGATCCCCGAGCTCCTTGCGTATCGGCTCTCCCAGGGTGAATTCGTCGGCCGGTGCCTCCTCGAAAAGCTCCAGGCTCGGCAGGGCGGCCAGGGAGTCGGCCTGCTTTTGCAGGGCAGCCAGCTCGAATTGCAGCCCTTCGAGACGCTTGGCACTCGCCTGCTCCATGTAGTTCTGGCGCTGGTGGGCGAGGGAGGGGAGGGCGGTCAGGATGTCGGCCGCCCCCTGGCGATACTGCTCGGCAAGGGCCGGATCCCGCCCGGCGGCTGCTCCCTGCTGGCCGTAACGGAGCAAGGCTTTGGCCTGGGTGGTCAACTCGTTCTCGGCATTTTGCAGCAACCACTGGCTGTTGCCGGAGAGCTTGCCCGCCGCCAGATAGTCGCCGTCAATGCGGGTTTTCATCTGCTCAAGCCGGGCGTTTAGCGGCTGGGTCTGGGGATCCTCCAGGCGGGACAACAGCGCCAGCGCCTGCTGGCGTACGCCCTGGGCCTGGGCCAGCAGCAGGGGATCCCCGCTGCCGAGATAGTCGCGAAGCGCCCCCTGCAGCGGACCGCTCAGTTGCTGTTGCAGGCGCTCCTGCAGACGCTGGGCCTGGGCCGAGTGGTTGAATTGTTGCCAGCCCTGATAGAGGGCGGCGGCCTGAACACCGGCCACCAGCAACAAGACGAGGGAGGAGAGGGAGGCAAAATGGGCAATTTTCACTTTTCAGTCCTGCTTGAACCACGCAATGGGCGTGAGCTTAAGCAGGCCTGATGGCGTTTTTATGACAGAGGCTCTGCAACTGGCTGAGTCTTCGGTGTTTTCACCAGCAGGCCCAGCAGGGCGCCGCCCATGATAAGGGCCCCCGCCAGCAGATGGCGCGGGGTGAGCGCCTCGCCGTTGAGCCAGACCAGCAGCAGGGTGCTCAGCAACGGGGTGAGGTAGGCGAGTGCGCCGATGCGGCGCGGATCCCCGTCCCGGAGCGCCAGATACCAGGTGACGAAGGCCGCCCCCATGGGGCCGAGGGCGAGCCCGGCGATGAGCAGCCAGTCACCCTGGGGGATCCGGGCGAATGGCAAGGGGCCTTCCAGCATCCATGCCAGCAGCAGGGCCAGGAGCCCTGCGGGCAGGCAGGCGGCGGCCGTGATCACGGCGGGAGCGGGAGGCAGGCGGCGGGAGAGCACGGAATAGGCGCCCCAGACGATGGCGGCGCCGAGCGCCAGCAGGTAGCCGGGCAAGTGGGCCTGTTGCAGTTGCAGGTGACCATCGACCATCACCAGCACCGACCCCGCGAGACCCAGGGCCCCGGCCAGCAGGTGGTGCAGGCTCAAGGGGTGGCCCGGCAGCAGCAAGGGGGTGAACAGGATGATGCACAGCGGCCACAGGTAGTTGATGAGGTTCGCCTCCAGCACGGGGGCGTGGCGAAAGCTTGTGAACAGCAGCAGGTGATAGAGCAGCAGGGCCGTGATGGTCACCAGCCAGGTGAGGGGGCTGGCGCGCCACTGGCGCCAGAATGGCAGGGTGCCCGCCCCGCAGAACAGCAGCACCAGCCCGACCAGCACCAGCGGCGAGACGCTGGTGATCCGGGAGGTGAGCGCGGCGAGGGAGGCCCACAGCAAGATGGTGAGCAGGGCAAAACCGGTGGACTTGTCCCACCAGGAAGACGCAGGCATCCAACACTCCTTTGCAAGATGAATGAACGAAAAAGAGGGCCAGTCTAGCAGACTGGCCCTCGTCACACAGCGTTGCCGTGACGGTGCGGGTTATGACTCCCGGCTCGGGACGACCCCTGCCGCCGGGGCCAGGGACTGCCCCTTGACGTACCAGACGATGAGCGCCAGCACCAGCAGCGGCAGCACGGGGTCGAACCAGGTGCCGCCGGAGCCGAACATCAGGTTCAGCAGGGCGACGCCGGTGCCGCCGATGGCCCAGGCGATGGTGGTCGGGATGGACCAGACGATCATCTGCTGCTTGACGTCGGAGATCCCCATCATGCGGTTGACCACCCAGAACAGGCTGTCGTTGAAGTAACCGAAGAAGAGCGACCCCATGGTGGCGGCCTGGGCGGCCAGCAGCATGTTGACCCCGGGGATCTGCGCCAGGATGGGGGCGGAGATGGAGGCCGCCGTCACCATGGCCACGGTGCCGGACCCCTGGATGAGGCGCACCAGAGTCGCCACGATGAAGGGGATCAGGATGGGGGAGATGGGCAATTGGGCGATCTGCTCGGCCAGTTGCTGACCCGCACCGCTGTCGCGCAGCACGGCTCCCAGCGCCCCGCCGGCACCGGTCACCAGCAGTATGATGCCGGCGGATTGCAGCCCCTCTTCCAGGCGGGCGGCGGTGGCGTGCCTGTCCATGTGCGGGACCAGGGTGTAGACCGCCAGCAGCACGCTGATGGCGAGCGCTATGATGGGGGTGCCGATGAAGTTGATGCCCTGCACCAGGGGGTTCGCCATCAGGCCGTCCATGCCCTCCAGGGTGGCCAGGGTGGTGAAGATGGCCTTGACGAAGATGAGCACGATGGGCACCAGGATCGGCAGCAGCGACAGGGTCAGGCTCGGCAGGGTCTTGCCCTCCTTCTCCTTGAGGTACTGCTCATAGGTGGCTTGCAGCTCGTCCGGGGTCTGGGCGGCCTGGGCACCGAACTCGGGGTACTTCTTGTCGAGCCACTGGGCGTAGAAGACGATGCCGAGCACGCAGGGGATGGCCAGGGCCATGCCGGTCAGCAGCATGGCGCCGATGTCCACGCCAAACAGACCGGCAACCCCCAGCGGGCCCGGGGTCGGCGGCACGGTATGGTGGGTCACCACCAGGCCGCCCGCCAGCGCCACCCCCAGGGTGAGCAGGGAGCGCTTGCCACTTTTTGCCAGCGCCTTGGCCACCGGATAGAGGATGACGAAGGCGGAGTCCACGAAGATGGGGATGCTGACGATGTAGCCCGTGATGGCCAGGGCCCACTCCTCGCGGCGCTTGCCGAGCCACTTGATGAAGCTGTAGGCGATCTGTTCGGCGGCGCCGGAGACCTCAAGCAGGCGACCCATCATGACCCCGAGGCCAATGACGATGCCGATGCTGCCGAGGGTGGAGCCAAAGCCCTGGGTGATCACGGTGAGGGTCTTGTCGATGCTCATGCCGCCGGTGATCCCGGCGATGCAGGCCGCCGCCAGCATGGCGATCAGGGCGTGCACCCGGGTGCGGATGACCAGGAACACCAGCACGAAGACCGCGATGATGAGACCGATGATGGGGGTTGGGATGTCGCTCATGATGCCTCCTGCATGTCATGGGTGATGAAACTGTCGATGATGTCGGCAAACGTCCTGTCTGCCGCGAAACCGAGGGCGCTGGCCCGCAGGTTGTCGATGCGTCCCGGCCAGCTCGCCACGATGCGCTCGATGGCCGGATCGGCGGCAAACTGCACCCGATCCCGGGCCGCCTGGCCACCGACCCGTGCGAGGGCCTCCAGCATTTCGCCGACGGTCACGCTGATGCCGGGCAGGTTGATGCTGCGGGCGTCACCGGTGGCGGGAAGTCTGGCCGCCAGCAGGAAGTTCGCGACCACGGTGGCGGGGCTGGAGAGCCAGAGGCGCAGATCCGGGCTCACCGGGCAGATGGCGCTCTCCCCTTGCAGCGGCTCGCGGATGATGCTGCTGACAAAGGAGGAGGCGGCGCGGTTCGGCTTGCCCGGCCGCACGCAGATGGTGGGCAGGCGCAATACCAGACCGTCGACGAAGCCCTTGCGGCTGTAGTCGTTGACCAGCAGTTCCCCCATGGCCTTCTGGGCGCCGTAGGAGGAGGTGGGGGTGAGCGCCGTGCCGTCATTCACCAGCTCCGGCAGCGGGCCGCCATAGACGGCGAGCGAGCTGGTGAAGACGAAGCGGATGCCCGGCCGGGCATGGCGGCACGCCTCCAGCAGGGTGCGGGTGGTGTCCAGGTTGACCTGCCAGCCCAGATCGAAATCCTGCTCCGCGTGGCTGCTGACGATGGCCGCCAGGTGGTAGACCACGGCGGTCCGCTCGCTGATGAGGGACTCGGCGACACCGGCTTCGGTGAGGTCGGCCCGCAGACAGCGAACCCTGGGGTCCGGCAGAGGGGATTGCGGCTGCTGGATGTCCACCAGCAGCAGCTCGGTGAAGGGGTGGGGGCCTTGCAGCAGGGCCCGGGCCAGTTTCTGGCCCAGGAAGCCACCGCCGCCGGTGATGATGATCTGCATCTTGTTATCCTCAGACTCGTTCATGTTCAGGGTCGTTATTGTTGTGTCAGCCAGGCCAGCCCTTCCCGGGTGCCGGCTCTGGGGTTGTACTCGCAGCCTATCCAGTCGTGGTAGCCCGCCTGCGCCAGCACCTTGAACAGGTGGGGGTAGGCGATCTCCCCCTCGTCCGGCTCGTGGCGATCCGGCACCGAGGCGATCTGGACGTGGCCGATGGCCGGGCCCAGCTTGCCGATGAGACGGGTGAGATCCCCGTCCATGATCTGGGCGTGATAGAGGTCGAGCTGCACCCCCACGTTGGGTCTGTCTATCTCCTGCACCAGGGCCAGGGCGTCGAGCTGGTGGGCCAGGAAGTAGCCGGGTACATCCCGATCGTTGAGGGGCTCGAGCAGCACCTTGATGCCGTCTTCGGCCAGGAAGTCGGCGGCGAAGCGGATGTTGTCGGTCAGGGTCTGGCGGTGGGCCGAGAGGCTATGAGCAGGGTCTACGATGCCGCTCATGGCGTGTACCTTGGTGCAGCCGAGCGCCAGGGCATAGTCACGCACGCTTGGCAGGTGGCCGCGAAACTCCGCTTCCCGCCCCGGGATGGCAGCCATGCCGCGCTCCCCCGCGCCCCAGTTGCCCGGCGGCATGTTGAACAGGGCCTGGGAGAGCCCCTGCTCGCGCAAGCGGCGGCCCAGCTCTGCGGCCGGCCACTCGTAGGGGAAGAGGAACTCCACCGCCTCGAAGCCTGCGTCGCGGGCGGCGGCGAAGCGCTCCAGGAACGGCACCTCGGTAAACAGCATGGTGAGATTGGCGGCAAACTTGCTCATGGTTTCATCCTCCTCAATTCATCAATTTCGGGTTCGCTCAGGTAGCGGATGGCGTGGCCATGGAGCATCAGTGCCAGGCGCGCCGTCTCCTCCAGCTCTTCCATGTTGTTGACCGCATCCACCAGATCCTTGCCCGTCACCACGGGGCCGTGGTTGGCAAGCAGGAAGGCGTTGCCTTCGGGGGCGTGGCGCCCCAGCTCCTCGGCGATGCGGGCATCCCCCGGTTTGTAGTAGGGGATGAGCGGCAACTGGCCGACCCGCATCACGTAGTAGGGGGTGAAGGGGCGGATGACGTTGGCCGGATCCAGCCCCTCCAGACAGGAGAGGGCGGTCAGGTGGGTGCAGTGCAGGTGTACCACGGCCCGGCAGTCCGGATTGTTGTGGTAGATGGCAAGGTGGAAGGCCACCTCCTTGGAGGGGCGATCTCCCCCCAGGTGTTCCCCCCGCAGATTGACGTGAGAGAGCCTGTCGGCGCTGAGCCGTCCCAGGCAGGAGCCGGTCGGGGTGGCGATCAGGGTACCGTCCGGCAGCAGGGCGGAGAGGTTGCCGGCGCCCCCGGTGGCATAACCGCGCTGGAAGAGGGAGGCCCCCAGCATCACCATGGTGTCGCGCAGTGCCTGTTCAGTCATGGAAGTACTCCTGAGCCTTGTCGAAGAAGTCGTCGCTCCCGAAATTGCCGGATTTGAGGGCCAGCGACAGGGGGGCGTCGATGGCCCGCACCCAGGGCACTCCGGGGGCGATCTGCGGGCCGATGTGGAACGCCTTGACGCCAAGGGCTTGGGTGACCCGGCTCGAGGTCTCGCCACCGGCGATGATGAAGCGGTCCACGCCGGCGCCTTGCAGCAGTTGGGCTAGGCGGGCAAAGCAGTGTTCCACCGCATCGCTGGCCGCCTGCTGGCCGTGGGTTTCCTGAATGCGGGCCAGCTCCGCCGGGCTGGTGGTGGCGTAGACCAGCGGCGCCGGGGTCCGGGGCTGGTCCAGTACCCAGCGCGCCAGCTCGGCCGGGTAGTCGGCCTCTTCGAGGCAGCGCACCACATCCAGCGCCAGGGCAGGAGCGTGCTGGCGATAGCGGGCCACCTGACGGTTGGTCATCTCGGAGCAGGAGCCCGACAGCACCGCGGCGCGGGTGCCTCTGGGCCAGCCCGCCTCGCGGGCACCCTGCAGATCGCCGCTGCCAAGCTGACGGGCCAGGCCGATGGCGAGGCCGGATCCGCCGGTCACCAGGGGCATGTCGAGGGCGGCGGTGGCGATGTCCAGCAGGTGCTGCTCGGTCAGGGTGTCGACCACGGCGTAGCGCACACCAGCTTGTGTTAGCTGCTCAAAGGCGTCGGCAATGGCGGTGGCACCCTGTGCGATGGTATTGAACGGCACCAGACCGGCGCGGCCCTGGGCCTGTCCCTCCATCAGCCGCAGCAGGTTGCTGTCGGTCATGGGGGTGATGGGGTGGTGGCGCATGCCGGACTCGGCCAGCGGCTGGGTCCCCACGAAGAGGTTGCCCTGATAGACGGTGCGACCATTCACCGGCAGGGCCGGACAGATCAGGGTGAACCGGCTCTCCAGCGCCGCCAGCAGGGCGTCGGTGACGGGGCCGATATTGCCCGCCGCCGTGCTGTCGAAGGTGGAGCAGTACTTCTGGTAGATGCGCGGGCAGCCGCGGGCCTTGAGCCAGTCGAGGGCCGCCAGGGAGTCGCGCACCGCTTCGCCTGCGGGACAGGAGCGGCTCTTGAGGCTGATCACCACGGCATCGACCCCGGTCAGATCCGCCGCTGCCGGGATGCCGGCAAACTGGATGGTGGAGAGGCCGTTCTCCACCAGGAAACCGGCGATGTCGGTAGCGCCGGTGAAGTCGTCTGCGATGACACCGAGTTTCATAGCAGTTCCTCCTGACCCGGCAGCTGGATGCCGGAGAAGATCTTGATGACGGCGCTGTCATCTTCCTGGCCGTACCCTGCGTTGCTGGCGCCGAGGAACATGTTCAGCGCCGTGCTCGCGAGCGGCAGCGGGAAGCGCAGCGCCTTGGCGGTGTCGGCCACCAGGGTGAGATCCTTGACGAAGATGTCCACTGCGGAGCGGGCCTGGTAGTCACCGGCCAGCACCCGGGGCATGCGGTTTTCAAACATCCAGGAGTTGCCGGCGGCATGGGTCACCACGTCATACATGAGATCCAGGGACACGCCTGCCCGGCTGGCCAGCGCCATGGCCTCGGCGGCAACGGCTATGTGCACCCCGGCCAGCAGCTGGTGGATGATCTTGACCGTGCTGCCCTGGCCCGGCTCGCTGCCGACCCGGTAGACCTTGCCGGCCACCGCATCCAGCACCGGGGCCAGCTTGTCGAAGGCGTCGTCTGAGCCTGCGGCCATCACCGTCATCTCGCCGGCATCGGCCTTGATGGCACCGCCGGAAACCGGCGCATCCAGCATCGGCAACCCCATCAGCGCCAGCTCGGCAGCCAGGGCGCTCGCCTCTTCGGCGGCGATGGTGGAAGAGACCATGATGGCGGTGCCCGGTTTGAGGTGGCGAGCCAGCCCCGCTTCGCCGAGCAGGATGCGGCGCACCTGGGTGGCGTTGACCACCAGCAACAGCACCGCATCGAGCGTCTCAGCCAGGGGCCTGGCATCGGCCATGACGGCGGCGGCACCGGCCTGCTGCAACTGGCCGCGAGCCTGTTCGCTGATGTCGATGCCATAGGTGGTGAGCCCAGCCCGCAGGCAGGAACGGGCGGCGCCCATGCCCATGGCGCCCAGGCCGATGACCGCAACATGATAGGGAGTGCTCATCTCGTGATTCCTCGATTACGACTGATGAGCCGATAGTAGAGGCTTGCGGCGATGAAATATCAGGCAGTCGTCACAAAAAATAACTTAATTGATGTTAATTTTTGTTATTTGAGAGAGTTGAGATTCTTTCGAGTCAAGTTTTGGCGTTTTTTGTGTGAATAAATGTGATTTTTGAGCCCGTTGCAGGTTATTTATCATTTTTTCCCAGGTCGCTGGGGTAGAATGGCGCCTTCCCTTCCCCGAGGCGCGAGGCAAGATGATTCCCGTAGAGCGACAGCAACGTATCCTGCAACTGCTGGCAGAGCGCGGCGTGGTCAGCATAGTGGAGCTGACCGACTGGTTGCAGGTCTCCCACATGACCATCAGGCGCGACATCCAGAAGCTGGAGGAGCAGGGGCGGGTTCTCTCCGTCTCGGGTGGGGTCAGCCTCTCCCAGCGGATCAAGAGCGAGCCCTCCCACGCCGCCAAGCGCAGCCTGATGCAGGGGGCCAAGCTGGCCATTGCCCGGCTCGCCGCCGCCCAGGTGAGCGAGGGGAGCACCGTCTATCTGGATGCCGGTACCACCTCCCTGGAGCTGGCCCGGGAGCTGGCGCTGCGGGAAGACCTGATGATAGTGACCAACGACTTCATGGTCTGCGCCTACCTCATCGAGCACGGCCGCTGCCGCCTCTATCACACCGGGGGCCAGGTCATTCGCGAGAACCAGTCCTGTGCCGGGGAGGCCACCGCCCACTTCCTGCGCAACCTCCATCTGGACGTTGCCTTCCTGTCAGCCTCCTCCTGGGACAGTCAGGGGATCTCCACCCCGAGCGAACAGAAAGTGCCGGTGAAGCGGGCCGTGGTGGAGTCGGCGGCGACCCGCATCCTCATCTGCGATTCGTCCAAATATGGCAAGGTGGGGACCTTCAACGTGGTGAGCTGGGATGCGATCGATCAGGTGATCACCGACGAGCAACTGCCCCAGAGTGCCCGCGAGGCGCTGGCCCAGCACGGGGTCAGGGTGACCATGGCGCCGCTGGCCAGCCTGGCGGTCAGCGCCGAGTGAGGGGGCCTCGTCCCTGAGACTGGTCAGGGACGGGCCCCGGGTCAGCGGCTGCCTGCCGCCGGCTCCTCCGCCAGGTTGGCTGAGCCCTGGATCACCTCCCCCGCCTTCTCGATGTCCCGTCCCATCCCGTGGATGGTGTTGCAGCCCAGCAACCAGAGGCTGGCACAGAGCACCAGCAGCATGCGATTCGCGTTCATCCTTCCTCCTTGCATCCTATGGGGTCAGTTTGAGCAGGCGTCCCTGACCCGAGTCCGTCAGCAGATAGAGCGCGCCGTCGGGGCCCTCCTTGACGGTACGGATCCGCTCCCCCAGATCGGTCAGCAACCGCTCCTGTGACACTATGGTGTCCCCGTCGAGGCGCAGGCGCAACAGGGCCTGGCCGCGCAGGGCGCCGACCAGCAGATCTCCCCGCCACTCCTTGAACAGCCCCCCCTGATAAAAGGTCATGCCCGAGGGGGCGATGGAGGGCACCCAGATCCAGCGCGGCGCCGTCAGGCCCGGCGCGCTCTGGCCCACGCCAATCTTGCCGCCACCGTACTCTTCGCCGAAGGTCACTCTGGGCCAGCCGTAGTTGTGGCCGGGCAGGATGAGGTTCACCTCGTCCCCGCCCTGGGGGCCGTGCTCGTGGGCCCAGAATTGCTGACTAACCGGGCGCAGCGCCGCCCCCTGCATGTTGCGATGGCCCAGGCTCCAGATCTCCGGCAGGGCCCCCGCCGTCTTGACGAAGGGATTGTCGGCGGGCACCCGGCCATCCCTGTGCAGGCGCACCGTCTTGCCGAGGTGGTTGTCCAGCGTCTGGGCCCGCGCCCGCTCGCTGTAGCGATCCCCCAGGGTGATAAAGAGATAGTCATCCATCAATACCAAGCGGGAGCCGAAGTGAGCGCCACCGGCGACCTTGGGCTGCTGGCGAAACAGCAGTTGCCAGTCGACCAACGCATCTTTTTGCAGCCGGGCCCGGGCCACGGCGGTGCCGGCGCCGCCGTCCCCCGGCTCGCTGTAGCTGAGATACACCCAGCCCTCGCCGTCCAGGGCGAGATCGAGCAGCCCCCCCTGACCCGCGGCGGCGAGGGGGGGCAGGCCCGAGATAAGGTGGCGCTCGCCGCCGGCGTCGATGCGCAGCAGGCGGCCCGGGCGCTCGCTGACGAGGTAGCCGCCATCGGGGAGAAACGCGAGCCCCCAGGGGTGGCGCAGCTCCCCCGCCACTTGGGTCAGGGTCAGCGCCCGCACCGGGAGCGCCAGGCAGACAAGCAGCAGGGCAAGCAGTCGCAACATGGGGGATATCCTCTCTCTGGCCAGGCCTGAACGTCGCTGAAGTATAGGGGAAGGGAGCGGGAAAACGTGAGACACAACAAGCTATTGCATCACTTCGCCGCCTACACTTCACACTGTCATCAAGGCGAATAGTGCGCCAGCCCGGACCCGGGATAATGGAGGATTCAGATGTCATCACTTGCGTCGGCGCCTGGGCGCCTCCTGTCCGATCTGCTGGCCGGCGTCACCGCGGCGGCCGTGGTGCTGCCCAAGGCCATGGCCTATGCCACGGTGGCGGGGCTGCCGGTGGCGATCGGTCTCTACACCGCGTTCGTGCCCATGGTGATCTACGCCTTGCTGGGCTCTTCCCGGGTGCTCAGCGTCAGCTCCACCAGCACCCTGGCTATCCTGACCGCCACCCAGCTCGGACTGGTGGTTCCGGACGGCGACCCAGGCCGGCTGCTCATTGTGACGGCCACCCTGACCCTGATGGTGGGGGCCATGCTGATGCTGGCGGCCGCGCTGCGGCTCGGCTTCATCGCCAACTTCATCTCCCTGCCGGTGCTGGTGGGGTTCAAGAGCGGCATAGGGCTGGTGATCATCCTCGACCAGCTGCCCAAGCTGTTCGGGGTGCACCTCCAGAAGGAGAACTTCTTCCTGGATCTCTACCACCTCGGCCAGGCGCTGCCCCAGACCTCCTGGCTGACCCTGGGGGTCGCCCTCGCCACCCTGGTGGTGCTGGTGTTCATGGAGTGGCGCTTTCCCCACTCCCCCGCCCCCCTGCTGGGGGTGGGTGTCGGCATCGCGCTGGTGTGGGGCCTCGGCCTGAACGAGGCGGGCGTCGCCATCGTCGGGAGCATCCCCACCGGCCTGCCCAGCCTGACGATGCCGGATCCGACCCTGGTGTTGCAGCTGCTGCCGGGGGCGGCGGGCATAGCGCTGATGAGCTTCACCGAGACTATCGCCGCAGGGCGGGCCTTCGTGGGGAAGGAGGAGCCCGAGATCAATGCGAATCGGGAACTGGTGGCCACCGGGCTGGCCAACCTGGGGGGCGCCTTCTGCGGCAGCATGCCGGCGGGGGGCGGCACCTCCCAGACGGCGGTGGTGCGCTCCGTCGGGGGCCTGAGCCAGCGGGCCTCCGCGGTCACCGCCGCGATGGCGCTGGCCACCATGATCTTCCTCGCCCCGCTGCTCTCCTGGCTGCCGAGCGCCACCCTGGCGATGGTGGTCATCGTCTACTCGGTGGGGCTCATCCAGCCGGGGGAGTTTCGCAAGATAGGGCAGATCCGCATGATGGAGTTTCGCTGGGCCGTCATCGCCTGCCTGGGGGTGCTGCTGTTCGGCACCCTGGAGGGCATAGTGGTCGCCATCCTCGCCTCCCTGCTGGGGCTGGCGAGCCAGACGGCGCACCCCAGGGTCTATGTGATCGGCCGCAAGCCCGGGGAGGATGTGCTGCGCCCGCTCAGCGAGCAGCATCCCGATGACGAGACCATCCCGGGCCTGCTGATCCTGCGCCCGGAGGGGCGCCTCTTCTTCATCAACGCGCAACACGTGGCGGCCCAGGTCCGGCAGCTGACCGAGACGCACAGGCCCGAGGTGGTGGTGCTCGACATGAGCCGGGTGCAGGACGTGGAATACTCGGCCCTGATGATGCTGATGGAGGGGGAGCGGCAGGTGCGTGACAAGGGGGTCACGCTCTGGCTGGCCGGGCTCAACCCTGGGGTGCTCGAGAACGTGCGCCGTAGCGGGCTGGCCAGCCAGCTGGGGGAGAGCCGCATGCTGTTCAATGCCAGGGCGGCTATCCGCCAGTATCGGCAGGGCAGGGGTGAGCCCGGGCTCACCCCGCTTGCCTAGAAGCGCTCCGGAATGATGCGCAGGGGGTGTTCCGAGGGGGCGGCCTTGCCTATCTTGCGCCTGGGCAGCTTGACCGGCTCGGCCGGCAGCGCCTCGTAGGGGATGTGCGACAGCAGGTGGGAGATGATGTTGAGGCGCACCCGCTTCTTGTCCTCGGAGCGGGCCACGAACCAGGGGGCCCAGGCGGTGTCAGTGGCGATGAACATGGCATCCCGCGCCCGGGTGTAGTCATCCCAGCGGTTGAAGGACTTGATGTCCATGGGGGAGAGCTTCCAGATCTTGCGACCGTCGTCGATGCGATCCCGCAGCCGCCGCTCCTGCTCCTCTGGGGTCACCTCCAGCCAGTACTTCAGCAGTATGATGCCCGAATCGACCATGGCCTTCTCCACCATGGGGGTGCCTGCCAGGAATTTGTCGCTCGCCTCCTCGCTGCAAAAGCCCATGACGCGCTCCACGCCGGCCCTGTTGTACCAGCTGCGATCGAAGATGACGATCTCGCCCGCCGCCGGCAGGTGGGGGATGTAGCGCTGGAAATAGAGCTGGCTCTTCTCCCGCTCCGTGGGGGCGGGCAGCGCGACGACGCGAAAGACCCGGGGGCTGACCCGCTCGGTGATCGCCTTGATGGTGCCCCCCTTGCCGGCCCCGTCGCGCCCCTCGAACACGATGCAGACCTTGAGCCCCTTGTGCACCACCCACTGCTGCAGCTTCACCAGCTCCACGTGCAGGCGGCGCAGCGCCTTTTCGTATGCCTTGTTGCCGAGGGGCTTCTGCTCCTCGACCACGACCGGCTGTTCAGCCCTGGATTTTTTTTTGCTGCCCATGATGTCCTTCTTGTGTCTCAAACGGATGGAGAGTGGCCGTCATCCCGGACGGCGCCCTTCAAGCGTAGATGACGACGCCGGCTCGCCGTTGGCGGCGAGGGCAGAGGGTGATCGGGATCATGGGTGGGCAGGTGGACGGCGAGCCCTTGCCCCGGTTGTCGCCATCCCCACGGGGCTGGGGCCGCACTGCGCACAGTGCTGGCGGGGGATGATGAAGGGGCCAAGAACGACCAAGGGGTTGGCATCTTGCGATGCCAACCCCTTGTTTTGTATGGCGTTCCCGACTGGAGTCGAACCAGTGGCCTGTCCCTTAGGAGGGGACCGCTCTATCCTGCTGAGCTACGGGAACCTTGTGGCGGGCATTATACAAGAAGCATTGTGCTTTTAAACCCTTGATTCCTATTCCAATACGGCCAAATCACCGATTTGGACATTGAATGGCGAATATTTGTTCTGACTGCTGATGACGGCGCCGTCCTCGAACACCTGCACCACCTCGAACAGGCCGTCGGCGGGATTGCGCATCACGCGGGACTTGCCGTAGGGGTCGACGAAGTCGGCGCTGTGCTGGACGCGGAACTGATCCCCGAGCTTGACGCCGTTGCGACGGCCCAGATTGATGTGGGGACCGCGCTCGTGCTGGGCCACGATCCGGGCGGTGACGGGGGCGCAGGCAAGCTCGGCGACGATGTCCTGGGCCGCCTCCTTCAACTGGTAGCCCACCTCCTGGCCATAACTCGACTGCCAGAACCGGCCGCCGCTGCTGCCGACCTGTTCCCGCTTGGAGAAGGTCCAGTTGGCGCGCCCCTGGTACTCCTTGCGACCGAGCAGGGTGCCGTTGATGCCGTCAAACAGGTAGAGCTGCATGCGAAAATTGCGCACGGGATCCTCATACCAGCTGGTCAGGGCGTTGCCCTGAGGCTCGAGGGAGAGATCGTCGATGCTGCCGAGCACCAGGTACTGGCTGTCGGTGCGCAGGCTCAGGGCCTTGATCTCCTCGAGGGCGCTGCGATCCCCCTGCTGCAGGTGGAGCGGATCGATGCGCAGGTTCTCGTCGAGCCACTGGCGGGCGACCACCCCCTGGGGGGCTGCCGCCAAGGTCTCGAACAGGCGGCGGGAGAGATCGGCGGGCATGTCGTCCAGGGCGCCGGTGCTCGCCTGATCCGGGTAGCGCATGCGCAGGCGTACCAGCGTCAAATCCTTGGCGTAGTGCTGGGTCTGGCAGATCTGGCGCTCGGCCTGGATGTCGGCCACCAGCGTGATGTACATGCGGCCGTTGCGCACCTCTTCGCGCTTGAGGCGGTACTGGCGGATGTCGCCGCCGGAACGGATCTGGATCTGCTCCGAGCGCAGGCTGCCATTTTCCAGGCGCTGGATGCTGGAGACGGACGCCCCGCTGGCCAGCAGGGCCTGGCGCAGCGCATCCCGGGTTGCCTGCTCGCGGGCGTAGACCTCGTCGCCCCCCAGAATGGCGGCACTGCCCTGGGCCTCGATAAGTTCGGCCCTGGCCGACAGGCTGGCCAGCAGCAGGGTGAACAGCAGCGAAACTTTCATAACAAACACCTTGAGTGGGCGACCCCGCTGCCGCCGGTGAGGCGGGTCAGGGATCCTGGACACAGATCCGGTCTGCACCGGAGCGGGTGACCAAATAAAAGCAAGAACCATGCCTTCTTCCCTGGCCGGAGCCCGTACGGTGGGCTCCGGTGGCACAGTGCGCGCCTTTGCCCTGGGATCATCGAGGATCCTGCGCGCATTCCCGCCTCAAGTGTTGGCGGTTGCGACCGATAACAGGTCAGGTGCAGATACAGGAAAGGTATCCATGAAGAGAGTTATCACGGTGCTGGCGGTGGCGCTGGCATTGGTCGGTTGCGGGTCGGCCGACCCCATCAATCGGGAGCTGGGAGACCCTCGCCAGGCGGCGAAGGGGATGGAGCTCAACTGGCTGGTGGCCCGCATGACGGATCAGTTGATGGAGCGCAAGTCCCTCACGACCCTGACCGAGCCCATTGCGGTCGCCTCCTTTGTCGATCTCGACACCCTGAAGGACACCAACTGGATGGGGCAGCAGATCGAGGAGAGCTTCATCTACGAGCTGAACCGGCGCGGGGAAGTGGTGGTGGACTTCAAGACCACGGGCAACATCCAGGTGACCCCGCAGGGGGATTTCGTGATGAGCCGCAACTACAAGGATCTCTCGTCCCGGCTGCCCATCTCCCGCATCCTGACCGGCACCTTCAGCCGCAATCAGCAGGGGATCCTGGTCAACGCCCGCATCATCGATCTGCGCACCAAGATGGTGGAGACCACGGCCCAGAGCCTGATCCCGAAACAATATTTGTCCGGTGCCAGCAACTCCTTTGGCCGGGCCTCCATCAATCGCGGTTACCTGATGCGGGGGGGCCAGAGCCCGTCCGGCCATCTGGTCAACCTGACCCCTTGAGGTGGCGCGTCATGAAGCGTGAAGCGGGCTGGCTGACATTGAGCCGTGAAACATCGGGTGTGGTGAACAGGAAAACGGGGAAACAGCGATGAAAATCTTGTTGGGTTGCCTGATGGCCATGTTGCTGACGGCGTGCAGTGGCAACCGGGTGGTGAACTATGACGTGGGCGAGAAGCCCGATGACTTCCCGGTGCTCAAGGCGGTGGGGTATGCGGTGATCGACATCCAGCCCGGTCCCTCCCAGTCCGAGAAGATGTTGCAGGCGATCCGCGCCTCCAAGATGGACGCCTACCGGGAGCTGGCGGAGCAGCTCAACGGCCAGCAGGTGCGCGGCCAGAGCAGCTACAAGGACCTGACCCAGACCTCCAACTCCCTGGATGTGTCGGTGGCGGGCATGGTGCGCGGTGCCCGGGTGGTGGCGACCTATCCCCGTGGCAACACCTATGCCACCGAGCTGGAGCTCGACACCCGCAACCTCTATCACCTGAACCAGCTGATGGCGGGCCAGTTCTAGGGCGGGTCCGGGGGGCGCCGGCATGAGCCCGGCGATGATCACGGCACAGACAAAGGCGAGCGCAGGCTCGCCTTTTTGTTTGGTCGGGAAAGGGCTCGGATCTGCGGGGAATAACCGGGGTTGGCGCCTTGGACGGGATAGGGCCTGGGGAGGATAACCGGGGTTGGCGCCTTGGACGGGATAGGGCCTGGGGAGGATAACCGGGGTTGGCGTCTTGGGGGATAACTGGCCTGCGGTGAGGATAACCGGGATTGGCGTCTTGGGGGGAGAGCTGGTCTTCTGCAGGAGAAACGGACTTGATGGCCGGGCGGGATCCGGCCTGTGGCGAGGAAAAAGGGGGCTGAAGTAGAACAAGAGGTGCCCGGGCGCCGGAATGGCAGCCTTTTTTGTTTAGGGAAATCTAACGATATCACCATGTCGTTAAATAAAGCCAAACGATAGAAAGGCCCGGCAG
Source organism: Aeromonas sp. LsrichE-8G (assembly GCF_022869435.1). NCBI lineage: Bacteria > Pseudomonadati > Pseudomonadota > Gammaproteobacteria > Aeromonadales > Aeromonadaceae > Aeromonas > Aeromonas sp. LsrichE-8G. Next base: position 42,004 of record NZ_JALIHH010000012.1, on the reverse strand, counting down.
GCGGCAAAAGGAGGCCGCAACGGGAGGAAGATGGCCTGATGGTGAGTGGAGAGACAGCAGCGCCAGGATCCCGGGTCCACGAGGAAGGGGGTGGAGGGCGGTTTAACGCCGGAAGGGAAGGGCGGGACTGGGCCGCGTCTCACGGGGAGGGCGCAGAGAGCACAAAGGCGAGCCGGGGCTCGCCTTTGTGTGGCAGGGGCGGGATCCGCTCCCCATCAGCTTCCCATCAAGACGGGCGGCACGGCGGTCGGCTTGACGTCTTCGCTCGGGTAGCAGCCCAGCACCTTGATGTAGCGGGTGATCTTGGTCAGCTCCAGCAGGGCGGCCTGCATGGCCGGGGTCTGCAGGTTGGCGGAGACATCCAGGTAGAACATCTCCTCCCAGGGGTTGCCCTGCACCGGACGGGATTCGAGCTTGGTCATGTTGATCTCGTGGCTGCGCAGCACCAGCAGCGCCTCCACCAGGGAGCCCGGCTTCTGGGAGGTGGACATGATGAGGGTGGTCTTGGCCGGGATCTGGGGCGCCACGTCGATGGGCTTGCGCGCCACCACGATGAAGCGGCTGTAGTTCTCCTTCTGGTTGGCGAGCTGCTCGGCCAGCACGTCCAGGCCATAGAGCTCGCCGCCGGCGGCGCTGCCGATGGCCGCCGCTTCCGGGCTTGCCAGCTCCTTCACCTTCATCATGGCGCTGGAGGAGGAGTCGCAGATCTCGTGGCGCGCTCCTTCCAGCTTGCTGAGGTAATGGGAGCACTGCTGGAACACCTGGGGATGGGCGTAGAAGGTCTTGATGCGTTCGATCTCGGTGGGCACGGCGGTGAGGATGCAGTGCTCGATGGGATAGGTGAGCTCACCCACGATGGAGAGGGTGGTGTGCTGCATCACGTCGTACACCTCGTTGATGGAGCCCGAGCTGGTGTTCTCGATGGGCAGCACCCCGAAGGCGGCGCGGCCCGACTCCACGGTGTCCAGCACCTCGCGGAAGTTCTGGCAGTTCACCTCGATCACCTGATCCTTGTAGCGGGCCAGGTACTTGCGGGCGGCCAGGCTCGAGTAGGAGCCGCGCGGTCCCAGGTAGGCGACGCTGGTCATGGGCTCCTGTTGCTGGGGGTTGAGCAGGCTCTGCAGGTAGGCCTGCTGGGAGAGCACGGAGTCTTCGATGATGGTGTGGTAGATGCGGGTGATGTACTGGGCATCCAGTCCGAGGGCGCGCCCTTTCTGGATCAGGGCGACCAGCAAGTCCTGTTCGCGCTGGTGGTCACGGATGGGACGGGGATTGGCCTGCTTGGCGCGGGCGACCTCGATGCTGAGGGTCTTGCGTTTGGCCAGCAGGGCGAGCAGCTCCTGATCCAACTGGGTGATGTCGTGTCTGATCTCGTCGAGCGTTGCCATGGTGGTTCCCTATCCAGTGATTCTGTGGTGTGTGGTGCAAAAAAAAGCCTCCGCTGGGGAGGCTCGATTCGTCTTTGGTTTCTGTTTACGCGAATGGTTCACGTGACGACGGGCCTTCCCTCATGTGGGCCGGGTAAACGAGAAAACAAAGAAGAATGGTGTGTTCATGGGCGTGTCCTGAATGTAACGCCATAACCATTAAGGGATTTGGCGGTGCGATGCAAGTAAAACTTGCCCGGGGGCGTTGAACGGGGCAGGGTGGTGGCTCGGGTTGCCGAGGGGGAGTGAGCGTCGTTCTGGTCCCTGTTTGTGGCAACCGCCGTGACCACATCCGTGGCAACAACACATAGAGAGGACGAGACGATGGCGGTGATCTTCGATCTGGGCAGGGTGGTGGTGCGCTGGGATCCGGTGGCCATCGTGAGTGGGGTGCGCGGACCTGATGGGGCGACAGCGATCGCGGAGCAGCTGTTCAACCACCCGGACTGGCTGGAGGTGGACAGGGGGACCCTCTCCCTGCACACCATGGCCCGTCAGGCGCAGGGGCGCACCGGCCTGTCGATGGCGGAGAATCTGGCCATCTTGCAGGCGGTGCCGTCCTCCCTTGTGCCGGATCCCGCCATGGTGGCGCTCATCGAAGAACTGCACGGTGCAGGCCACCCCCTCTATGCCCTCTCCAACATGGGGCACGCCAGCATCGACTGGCTGGAGCAGCATCAGTCCTTCTGGCGCTTCTTCAGCGGCAAGGTGGTGTCGGCCCGGGTGCGAATGCTCAAACCCGAGCCCGACATCTACCGCTATCTGCTGGTGTCGTTCGACCTCAAGGCTGGGGAGTGCCTCTTTATCGACGACAGCCCGGCCAACGTGGCGGCGGCCGAGGCGCTCGGTCTGCGGGGGCTGATCTTCACCGATCCGGCCCGGTGCCGGGCGCATCTGATCGCTCAGGGGTTGTTGCCTGCCTGAGGAGAGCCAGTTTCGCTTCGCAGCGAAAAAAGTGTGCAAAACCTTGATTGAGGGCAAATAACGTACAGCTTTATCCATGCTCTTTAAGTGTATATTCAGCTTGGTGCGGGCAAAATGGTATCCAGTTCATCATCCGGAGTTGTTGTTATGGATGCCAATGTCGTTGCGCTGCATCGGGGATACGATCAGACCTTTCAAGCCAGGGAACAGAGGCTCATCAACACCCTGGCCGGTTACAGCGAACTGCTTGTCTCCTTCTCCGGCCGACAGGAATCTTGCTACAGCATGGATCTGTGCCGGGCCAGCGGGGTGCGATTTCGCGCCATCACCCTGGACAACCCCACCCTCAGCCGCCAGTCGGTGGCCAGGGCACAGCGCTACTGCCGGCACTACGGCATCCCCCATCAGGTGCTCAAGACCGACGAGATGATCTTCAGCGCGCACCTGGGCCACCTCGCCGAGGTGACCGACCCGGTGCGCTACCTCTGCCAGCAGCTCGAACATGAAGAGGGCCCGCCGCTGCTGATGTCGGCCTCGGTGGAGGAGAAGCGGGAGTACCTGCGCCGATTCCACAGCCTGCCCGCCAACACCCTCTGGATCTTTGCCGAGCAGGGGATGACCAACCGGGATTTTCGCTACGGCTTTCACAAGCGGCAACTGGCGCTCTGGGGAGACGTGGGGGAGGCCTGCCTGAGCCGGCGGTTTGTCGATATGACCTCCCTGGACAGGCGGCACCTGCGGATGGTCGACATGGCCGAGCAGATGCTGGTGGACATGGGGCTGGGGGGAGCCCAGGTCTTCTTCCATACCCTGGGTGACAGGGTCACCACCCTTGCGAGGATCCGGGTGCCCGAACGGCTGCGGGCCTTGGTGTTCGACATGCAGCCCACCATCCAGAAGGCCCTCAGGAGTGCCCAGTTCGATCTGGTGACCCTGGATCTGGCCACGCTGGAGGATCCCCACCCCCTGGTCATCTGAGTCGGGGCGTAACGTGAGGGGGGTCATAGGCAAGGAGGGCGCGACTCTTTATACTGCTCCCTTCGCATCCTTTATCGAGTGCCTGCCCATGAAACCCCTCTCCCGACTGCTGGTCGCCCTCTGTCTGTGCCCTCTGCTGGCCGAGGCGGCTCCCCTGCACCAGATCACCTTGCCGGATGGTCGCCAGGTGCAACTCAATGACGATTTCACCTGGGAATACCTGCTGGTCAAGCCGGCAGCCACGGTAGCCGGTCAGGCAGTGACGGCGAGTGTCGCGGCCCCGGTGCTGACCGAGCAGGCCATGGCCCATCCCGACTTGCTCTCCCAGGCGACCCGGGACGGCATCACGGTGAAGCTGGACCAGGTGGCGGGGGACGATCCCCTCAGCCTGCAGTTCGTGGTGAGCAACACCGGCAGTCGCAACGTGGTGCGCGTCAACGGCAGCCTGACCCTGTTCAGCGCCGACGGGGTGCAGCTCTCGAGCGAGCCCGTGCGCTTCTGGGTCGGGGAGAACCGCCTGCCTGACTCCTACCTGCGCAAGGGGGAGGCACGCACCTCCCGGGCCATCGAGCTGGCACGACCCGCCGGCCTCACCGGCAAGCCGCTGGTGCGGGTGCAGATCGACGAGGTGGAGTTCCGCTAGGATGACGGCGGGGGAGCCCTCGCTCCCCCGCAGAGTGTTGCACCGGTAACCGCCAGCAATATCCGCTTACATCTGACATGGTTTGGCAACAGCTTGCTCCTCGGCGTTGCCCCCTTTGCCCGTCACAATGGCTCCATTCCAGTTAGGTCCGCCTAACTCAACCCATGGAGTCAACAAAATGCAAAAGATCGCACTGTCTGTTCTGGTTCTGGCCGGTCTCTCTTCCACCTCCGTCCTGGCGCAAGATGCCTTCAGCTATGCCAAGGGCTCTGCCACCTGGGCCCACACCAAGTCTGACTACATCGGTGGCAAGGATGGGGAGAACCGCGACTTCGGCGGCCTGAGCCTGGATCTCTCCAAGAGCTTCACCAGCAATGTCTATGGCCGGATCGGCAGCGAATACACCTCCCGCAGCAGCGGCAACGACAGCATGGCCATCTCCAGTCTGGGGATGGGTGTCTACACCCCCCTCAGCACCGGCCTGAACCTCTACGGTGAAACCGGCCTGATGGGCTACAGCCTGGAACGGGAGCTGGCTTCCGACGTGAACCACTCCGGTTGGGATACCCTGGCCCGCAAGAAGAGCGGCAGCCTCTACGGAGAAGTGGGTCTGCGCTACGACATCGGCGCCGTCGAGCTCTCCACCGGCTATCGCTACGCCAACATGACCGACGACATGCACGACTTCAAGGCGGGGGCGGCCTACAAGCTGACCCAGAACCTGGCCCTCACCGCCGACTACACCTATCGCAACTGGGATCTGCAAAAAGGCTCCATCTCCAGCCTGGGTGTGAAATACAGCTTCTGATCATCCTTCCTGCAGGGTCTTCACCTTTACCCATGACTTCGGTCATGGGTTTTTTTTATGGGGGCTGATCCGCCCGCCGCCCCCTGGCCGTATCAGTTCGCAATAGTTATACAGCTTCCAATCTTTTGTATAACTGCTATAACTTACTCAAGGCTTATACAAGGGGCTTCATCATGTACAAGATTAAGGTCGGTATCAGTGCCTGTCTGCTCGGCCAGGAAGTGCGCTTCGACGGGGGCCACAAACGATCCAGTTTCTGCGAACGGGATCTGGGTGCCCATTTCGACTATCACCCCGTCTGCCCCGAGATGGCCATTGGCCTGGGTGCACCCCGCGCCGCCATCCGGCTGGTGAAGCGCCAGGGCGAGGTGCGGGCCGAGGCAAGCAACGGCAGCTTCGACGTCACCGACAAGCTGATTGCCTTCAGCGAGCAGAAGGCACGCCAGCTCGACTTCCTCTCCGGCTACATCCTCTGCGCCAAATCCCCCAGCTGCGGCATGGAGCGGGTGCGCATCTATGGCGCCAACAACGAGGGGAGCGCCAAGGAGGGGGTCGGCCTCTTCGCCAAGGCGCTGATGGAGGCCAACCCCCTGCTGCCGGTGGAGGAAGATGGCCGCCTGTGCGACCCCATCCTGCGGGAGAACTTCGTGCTGCGGGTCTTCGCCTACCACGACTGGCAGCAGCTCTGCGCCCGGGGGATCACCGCCTCAGCCCTGATCCGCTTCCATTCACGCTACAAGTACCTGGTGCTCTCCCACGCCACCACCCACTACCGGGCGCTGGGGCGCCTGCTCGCCAACCTTGGCAAGGCCAACCTGCAGGAGGTGGCCGACAGCTACATCCAGGGGTTGATGGCGGCGCTGACCCTGCGGGCCAACCGCCGCAGCCACACCAATGTGCTGATGCACCTGCAGGGCTACTTCAAGCGGGTGCTGACCCCGGCCCAGAAGCAGGAGCTGTGCGACACCATCGACAAGTACCGCACCGGGGTCTTCCCGTTGCTGGTGCCCCTTACCCTGATCCGCCACTACCTGCGCGAGTACCCGAACCCCTATCTCGCCGAGCAGGTGTACCTCAATCCCCATCCCGACACGCTGAAATTGCGTTACGGGCTGTGAAGGTGTGGCTGGATTTGGCCGATCAGGCCTACCTCGACCTTCATCCCGACACGCTCAAGCTGCGCTACGGGCTCTGAACCCCCTGTGCAGGCCCCGGCGGATGACCGGGGCCTCTTCCCAACGTCTGATGGACTCTCTCATGTCTGATGAACCACAAGCAGCCGCGCCTCTCCCCGACGAGGGCGTCTACCCCATTCGCGAGGTCTCCCGCCTCACCGGCGTCAACGCCGTCACCCTGCGCGCCTGGCAGCGCCGCTACGGGCTGGTGCAACCGGCCCGAACCGAGAAGGGCCATCGCCTCTACAGCGAGCAGGACATCCGCCAGATAGGCGAGATCCTGAGCTGGCTGGAGCGGGGGGTGAGCATAGGTCAGGTGAAGGGGCTGTTGAGCGAGCCCCAGAGTGCGCCGGTGAGCGATCACTGGCAGCAGACCCTGGAGCAGTTCAGCCAGGCGCTGCTCGCCTTCAACCAGCGCAAGGCGGAGGCCGAGCTTGGCGATCTGCTGGCGAGCTACCCCTTCGAGCTGGTGCGCAGCCGGGTGCTGCAGCCCCTGGTGGAGCGGCTGCTGGGGCTGTGGCGCGAGCGCCCCGATGGCGAGCTGCTGCAACAGGTGTGGCTCGGCTGGTTGCATACCCGCTTCGCCCGCCACCTCATCGAGCAGGAGAAGGGCGTCCCCGTCACCCTGGCAAGCTGGGGGCAGGTGGGGCCGCTGGATCTTGTCTGGGCTGCGTATGAGCTCATCGGTCAGGGATATGAGGTGCAACTGCTGGGGGCGGTGGAGCCCCGCCATGCCACCCTGCTGGAGGGGCGCGCCACCCCCCCCTGGCTGATCCTGCTGGGGGCCGGGCTCGGCAAGCAGGACCAGGCCGCCGAATGGCCTGCGGGTACCCGCTTCTTTGGCGAGCTGGGACGCCTCTACGATGAGCCGTGGCGGCGTGCCCGCAACTGGCACGCCACCCTGGCAGAGGTCAGTGCGACGCCCCGCACTGCCAAGGCGAAGGGCAAGGGCGGGAGAACACCGTCATGAGGCTGGTCTGGTTTCGCAACGATCTGCGTCTGGCCGACAACCCGGCCCTGCGCCACGCCTGCGCCGGAGATGAACCGGTCGCCGCACTCTTCATCGTCTCGCCGACCCAGTGGCAGCAGCACAAGCTGGCCCCGGTCCGCCAGCGCTTCATGCTGGCACAGGCGGATGCCATGGGCTGCGAGCTGGCGGCCCTCGGCATTCCGCTTCATCTGCTGCGGGTCGAGACCTTTGCCGAGGTGCCGACGGCGCTGACGGCGCTTTGCCGGGAGCTCGGGGTGAGCCAGCTCTACGCCAACCAGGCCATCGAGATTGACGAGCTGCGCCGCGACCACGCCGTCAGCGCCGCGCTGGGGGAGCAGGGCCTGACCAGCCACTGGTTCAACGGCTGCTGCGTGCTGCCGCCCGGTCGGGTGCTGACCGGGTCGGGGGAGATGTTCAAGGTCTTCACCCCCTTCAGCCGCGCCTGGCTCAAGGCTCTCGAGGAGGATGGCTTCGTCATTCACCGTGCCCCCGCACCACGCGGCGAGCGGTTGCCGTGGCTGCCCCTGGCCGAGCGGGAGTGGGTGGACGACGGGCTGGGGGATTTGACGCCGGACACCCGCTGGCCGGTGGGGGAGGCCGAGGCGAGCCGCCGGTTGCACGCTTTTCTGGATCAGGCGGTGCTCGATTACGGCGAGACCCGGGACTTTCCGGCGCTGGCGGGCACCTCCGTGCTCTCCCCCTATCTGGCGGCGGGCATCATCAGTGCCCGCCAGTGCGTGGGGGCGCTGCAGCAGCGTCTCGGCTACCGGCCCCAGTCGAAGGCCCAACCCGGTTTCGTCTGGCTCAACGAGCTCATCTGGCGCGAGTTCTACCGCCACTTGCTGGTGCTGATCCCGAGCCTCTCCATGAACCGCCCCTTCAAGCCGGAGACGGCGGCCCTGCCGTGGAGCTGGGATCCGGATGCCTTCGCCGCCTGGTGCGAGGGGCGCACCGGCTACCCCGTGGTCGATGCGGCCATGCGTTGCCTCAACGCCACCGGCTGGATGCACAACCGGCTACGGATGATAGTGGCGAGCTTCCTCACCAAGGATCTCCATATCCACTGGCGGCTTGGGGAGGACTACTTCATGAGTCGGCTCATCGACGGGGATCTGGCGGCCAACAATGGCGGCTGGCAGTGGGCGGCGGGGACCGGGGCCGATGCGGCGCCCTATTTCCGGGTCTTCAACCCCACCACCCAGGGGCAACGATTTGATCCACAAGGGGAGTTCATTCGTACCTGGGTCACTGAGCTGGCGGATGTGCCTGCTGCCTATCTTCACGAGCCCCACGACTGGTTGCGGCTCAAGGGGCGGCAGGATTATCCGGCCCCCATGGTGGATCATGCCGTTGCACGGGTGAGGGCCATCGAGATGTTCCGCGAACTGGAGAAAAACTAGCATGAATGACGCGCTGGCCCGCTTTGTCATCCTCTACCTGCAATTGGACAAGCATCAGTTGCACCGCTTGTCGGAGGTCTATGCCGATGAGGTGCTCTTCATCGATCCTGCGCACCGGATAGAGGGGCTGGCCGCGCTCACCCGTTACTTTTCCTCCCTTTATGAGCGCCTTGCCCAGTGCAGTTTCGAGATAACGAGTCAGCAGCAGTCGGGCAACGAAGCCTGGCTCGCCTGGGTCATGACCTTCTCCCACCCCAGGATTGCCGGTGGCCGGGCCGTCAGGGTGGAGGGGGCCACCCGGCTGACGTTCGACTCCTGGGGCAAGGTGTTCCTGCACCGGGACTACTTCGATCTCGGGGCCATGCTCTACGAGCAGTTGCCGCTGCTGGGGCCCGTGGTACGTGCCATCAAGGGGAGGCTGGGGACATGAGCGGCCGGGTGCTGATCACCGGGGCCACCTCGGGCATCGGCCGCCAGCTGGCGCTGGATTATCGGCGCGCCGGCTGGCAGGTGTGGGGTTGTGGCCGGGACGAGGTGCGCTTGCAGGCACTGGCCGACCTGGGGATCACCCCTTTGCGATTCGATGCGCGCGACAGCGCCGCCATGGCCGGGGTGGCCGCGAGTCTGCCCGCCCTCGACCTGCTCATTCTCAATGCGGGCAACTGTGAATACATGGATCCGGCAGAAGGCTTTGACGGCGCCCTGTTTGCCCGGGTCATCGAGACCAACCTCATCGCCACCGGCAACGCCCTGGCCGCCTTGCTGCCGCGGCTGGGGGCAGGTGGACGGCTTGCCATCGTCAGCTCCTCGGTGAGCTGGCTGCCCCTGCCACGGGCGGAGGCCTATGGCGCCTCCAAGGCGGCCCTCGATTATCTGGCGAATACGCTGCGCCTGGATCTGGCCAGCAAGGGCATCGGGGTGACCCTGATCCGCCCGGGCTTCGTGCAGACGCCGCTCACCGACAAGAATGATTTTCCCATGCCCTGCCTGGTGACGGTGGAAGAGGCTTCCCGCGCCATCATGACGGGGCTTGCCGCCGGTCGCCACCAGATCCACTTTCCCCGTCGCTTCATCTGGCTGCTGCGCCTGCTCGGCGCCCTGCCGACGGGGCTCTGGCTGCGCCTTGGCCGCACACTCGTTTCGAAAGGACGCCCTTCATGAAGAAAAAGATCGCCATCGTCGGCTCCGGTGTCTCCGGTCTTACCGCCGGTTTTCTGCTCCACAAGCTGCATGACATCACCCTGTTCGAGGCGGCGCCGACCCTGGGAGGCCACACCGCCACCGTGGAGGTGGAGCAGGCTGGGCGCCACTATGCCATCGACACCGGCTTCATCGTCTTCAATGACCGTACCTATCCCAACTTCCTCAAATTGCTGGAGCGCATCGGTGTGGGGCGCCAACCCGCCGAGATGAGCTTCTCGGTCAAGAGTCCCGAGGGGATGGAGTACAACGGCCACAACCTCGATACCCTGTTCGCCCGGCGCCGCAATCTGCTGAGCCCGCGCTTCTATCGCTTCGTCGCCGAGATACTGCGCTTCAACCGGGAGGCGCGGGCCTGGCTGGCCGCGCATCGCCAGCGGGAGCTGACCCCCGAGCTGACCCTGGGGGACTTCCTGCAGGCGGGGAAATTCAGCGACTATTTCGCCCGCCACTACATCCTGCCCATGGGAGCGGCCATCTGGTCCTCCACCCTGGCGGACATGCGTGCCTTCCCCTTGAGCTTCTTCCTGCGGTTTTTCGCCAACCACGGGCTGCTGGAGGTGGCGAACCGGCCCCAGTGGTATGTGATCCCGGGTGGCTCGCGAGAGTACATAGGGCCGCTCACGGCGGGCTGGCAGTCGCGCATCCGCCTCGCTACCCCGGTGGAGGCGGTGCGCCGGGTGGCGGATGGCGTCGTGGTCACCAGCCAGGGGCAGGAGGCCCATTTTGACGAGGTGATCTTCGCCTGTCACAGCGATCAGGCCCTGGCCCTGCTGGCGGATGCGAGCGACGGAGAGAGGGCCATCCTCGGGAACATGCCCTATCAGGCCAACGACGTCTGGCTGCACACCGACGCCTCCTGCCTGCCGATGCGCCGCAAGGCGTGGGCGAGCTGGAACTACCAGCTCGGTGAGGATGACGGGGCGCGCCCCCTGGTGAGCTACAACATGAACATCCTGCAGGGGGTGAGCTCCCCCGCGCCCTTCTGCGTCAGCCTCAATCCCCGTGGACGGGTGGACGAGAGCAAGGTGTTGCGCCGTTTCGTCTATCATCATCCGGTATTCAATCAGGGCTCCATCGCCGCCCAGCAGCGACGGGGCGAGATCTGTGGCCATCAGCATACCCACTTCTGCGGGGCCTATTGGTACAACGGTTTTCACGAGGACGGGGTGCGCAGCGCCCTGGACGTGGCCAGACGCTTCGGGGCCGAGCTATGAGCGGCGCCGCGGCCTTGACGCAGGGGGACGAGGGAATGGGGGAGGGGATCAGCGCCATCTGGCAAGGTTCGGTGCGCCATCGCCGCTTCGCGCCGCGTCCCCACGCCTTTTCCTACAGCCTCTTCATGCTGGGGCTGGATCTGGACGAACTGCCCGGGCTTGAGCAGGGGCGCTGGTTTGCCGTGGAGCGGGCCGGACTGCTCTCGTTTCGCCGCGAGGACTATCTGCGGGGCAGCGAAGGGCCCCTCAAGCAGGCGGTCTGGGACAAGGTGGCGGCCCTTGGGGGGCATGCGGAGCCCGGCGGGCGGGTGCTGCTCCTTGGCAACGTGCGCTGCCTCGGGTTTTATTTCAGCCCGGTCAATTTCTACTTCTGCGATCGGGCGGGGGAGACCCGCTACCTGCTGGCGGAGGTCTCCAATACCCCCTGGAACGAGCGCCACTACTACCTGCTGGATCTGGCGGCGCTCTCCCCCCATGACAAGGATTTTCATGTCTCCCCCTTCATGGGACTGGGGATGCGCTACCACTGGCGCATCCGGGCACCGAAAGAGGAGGCGCTGATCCATATCGAGAGCCACCCCGTATCCGGTGAGAACAAGCTGTTTGACGCCACCCTGGCCCTGCGCCGCGCGCCCTGGTGCCGCAGCGGGCTGGCGGCGCTGCTGGCTCGCTGGCCCTGGATGACCCTGAAGGTGCTGCTCGGGATCTACTGGCAGGCCCTGCGCCTTTTTATCAAACGCACCCCCGTCTTCACCCATCCGGAGAGCCGCCCATGACGCCGACACACCCGTTTAATTCCGCTTCCTGGTGTTGTCAGCAGCCCATGGTGCGGGTTCATCCCAACCGAACGACCCCACTCTTGACCCATTCGGAGAGCCGCTAATGGAACTTGCTCAATCAACCCTCTCTGCCTCTTTCATCGATAAGGGGGCCAAGCAACTGCTGCTCAAATTGCTGGCGCGCCTTGAGCAGGGTCAACTGGTGCTTCACGACGGCAGCGAGTGCCACCGCTTCGGCAAGGCGGGCAGCGACCTGCATGCCGAGCTGGTGGTGCAGGATCCGGCGTTTTATCGCCGCCTGCTGCTGGGGGGAAGCATCGCCGCAGGAGAGACCTGGGTGGAGGGTCTCTGGACCAGCCCGGAGCCGGTGGCACTGGTGCGCTTGCTGGCCCGCAATCTGCCGCTGCTCGACGCCCTGGAACGGCGCCTCGGCTGGCTCAGCTTCCCGTTCAACAAGGTGCGCCATTGGTTCAATCGCAATACCCTGACCGGTTCGCGTGCCAACATCGCCGCCCACTATGACCTTGGCAACACCCTCTATCAGGGCTTTCTCGACGATCACATGCAGTATTCGAGCGCCATCTATCCCCACCCGGATGCCACCCTGGAGGAGGGGCAGCAGGCCAAGCTGCGCACCATCTGTGAGCGGCTTGAGCTCGGTCCCCATGATCACCTGCTGGAGATAGGCACCGGCTGGGGCGGTCTTGCCGTCTATGCGGCCCGTCACTACGGCTGCCGGGTCACCACCACTACCATCTCCCGGGCCCAGCACGACTATGCCAAGGCGTGGATCGAGCGGGAGGGGCTGGGGGATCGCATCACCTTGCTGCTGGAGGATTACCGCAAGCTGGAGGGACGCTATGACAAGCTGGTCTCCATCGAGATGATCGAGGCGGTGGGGCACGCCTTCCTGCCCGACTATTTCCGCCAGTTGTCGCGCCTGCTCAAGCCCGGCGGACGCCTGCTGATCCAGGCCATCACCATCGCCGATCAGCGTCACGCCCAGTATCTGCGCGGGGTGGACTTCATCCAGCGCTACATTTTCCCGGGAGGCTGCCTGCCCTGCGTCTCCCAGATGGCGGGTCTGCTGGCGCGGGAGACCGACATGCAGCTGGTACGGCTGCACGATCACGGCCACCACTATGCCCGTACCCTGGCCCACTGGTGCGAACGCTTCCTGGCGCTGGCCCCAGAGCTGCCCAAGCTCGGTTACAGCCAGGATTTCATCCGGCTCTGGCACTTCTATTTCGCCTACTGTGAAGGGGGATTCTGGGAGCGGGCCATCAGCCTGGTGCAACTGGAGGCCGCCAAGCCGGGGCCCCATGGCTGGTCCGGGGACTTGCCGGCACACGGTCGCTGATCATGTGGCAGTGGGCCCACCTGCTGGGATTCAACCTCTACTGGTTGCTGGCGGTGACATGGCAGCAACCGGGCCCGCTGCTCGGGATGCTGCTGCTCCATTTCATCTTCTCCCCCCGCCGTGGGCATGACTGGCGCCTCATCCCGGTCGCCCTGGCAGGCTGCCTGCTCGACATCCTGCTCTGGCGCCTCGGCCTGTTTCACTTTCCGTCCGGTTTTCCGCTCTGGCTGTTGCTGCTCTGGTGCGGTTTCGCCCTGACCCTCTCCCACGGCCTTCGCTGGCTTCGCCCCTTGCCGCGCTGGCAACAGGGGCTGTTCGGCATGGTAGGGGGCGCCTCCTCCTATATGGCGGGGGCCGCCATGGGGGCAGTAAACTTACCCTGGGGCATCTGGACAAGCGCAGTGCTGCTGGCGGTGATCTGGATGTGGTGGTTACCCGTACTCCTGTGGGTAACGGTCAAGCTGGAGGGTGAGACGAGATGAACACCTTTTCGACCGACACCTTGTTGTTTTCCAAGTGGACCAGGGATGGCCAGTGCGAGCTGGCCGAGCGTTTCTACCTGGTGGTGGCCTGCCAGCGCGATGCTCAGGGGCATCTGGCGAGCGTGGTGATGCAGGATATCAACACCCTGCAGGAACAGGAGATGGACTGGCATGAACTGGAGGATCCCGCCCGTTGGCACATGGGGTGGAACTAGCCTGCTGCTGGCGGCCTTGAGCCTGCCACTGTTTGCGACCGCCCAGAGCGTTGCCGCCCCCTGGCAGGGGCTGCGTACCGTGGGACAGGGGGAGATGCGCTGGCTCTGGTTCAAGCTCTATGACGCCACCCTCTACAGCGAGAGCGGCCGCTATCAGCCGGGGCGCTACCCGCAGGCCCTCAGCATTACCTACGCGAGGGCCATCGAGCGCCAGGATTTGCTGGAGGCGACCGCCGCCGAGTGGCAGCGGCTCGGCCTTGGCAGCGAGAGTGAGCGCCAACGCTGGCTGGCTCGACTGGCCACGCTCTGGCCGGATGTCGCCCCCGGCGACAAGCTGGTTTTTTATGTGGACGAGCAAGGCTCGGGCCACTTCTGGTTGCGAGATCGCCTCCTTGGCTCTCTTGATGATCCCGCCTTCGCCCCCGCGTTTCTTGCCATCTGGCTGACTGACGACAGCCAGGATCCCGCTCTGACCCGCCGCCTGCGCGGCCAATCCTGATGGAGTATTCCATGAAGTTCTCTTCCTGGTGGCGTCTTGCCTGGTTGCTGCCCCTGCTGTGGCTCTCTGGTTGCGGCGCGGGTCTTGACGATTATCGCGGCTCCCAGCCGGGCTGGGATCTCGCCCGTTTCTTCAATGGCAAGCTGGTGGCCCACGGCCTGGTGACGGACCGCAGCGGCGAAGTGACCAGTCGCTTTCGGGTCGAGATGCAGGGGCACTGGCGAGAGGGCAAGGGGGAGCTGTTCGAGCAGTTCTACTTCGATGATGGCCGTCGGCAGACCCGCACCTGGTTTTTGAGCAAGGGGGCGGATGGCCACTGGCGCGGCACGGCTTCAGACGTGGTGGGGGAGGCGGTAGGCAAGACAGAGGGCTTTGCCCTCAATTGGCGTTATCAACTCGATCTGGCACTGCCGGATGAGAGCGTGGTGAGGGTGAGCTTTGATGACTGGATGTATCTGCTGGACGACGATCGCCTGATCAACCGCGCGAAGATCAGCAAGTTCGGCATTCACCTCGGCGAGGTGATCCTCTATATCGAACGGCTTGAACAATGAAAGCCGGTGCATTTTTTGCCGACAATAGCTATTGGCTATGGATCGGCAAGGCACAGACGATTGTCCTTTGAGTCTGCTTCTGGATAAGCTGACTCCGTTCCCGATAATGCTTACCACCTGGAGGTGAATCATGAAGAGCCCCATTGGTCTTGATACCGTTCAATCACAAGCCCTGGCCGCCGAGCTCAACAAGCTGCTGGCCAGCTACCAGATCCTCTACATGAACGTCCGTGGCTTCCACTGGAACATCCGCGGCAACCAGTTCTTCGAGCTGCACCTGAAATTCGAAGAGATCTACAACGACCTGCTGCTGAAAGTCGATGCCCTGGCCGAACGCATTCTGACCCTGGATGGCGTGCCCCTGCACAGCTTCAGCGACTACATCCAGGTGTCCGCCATCCCCGAGCAGAAGGGGCTGCATGACGGTCGTGCCTGCGTGGAATCCCTGCTGGCGAGCTTCCGCGAACTGCTGGTTGCCCAGCGCCGCATCCTGGGTCAGGCCGCCGATGCCGGTGATGAAGGGACTGCATCCATCCTCTCCGACTATGTGCAGCAGCAGGAGAAACTGGTCTGGATGCTGCGCGCCTATCTGGCCTGATGAACCTGGGGCCGGCTGCCCATGCTCCGGCCCGTATCATTGCCCCTGTTGTTGCAAACCCGAGTTGTCTCTCCTTGATTTCCCACCCGCTTGCCGCCCGATTTGGGCGGCTTTTTTCTATTTGATCTGCATCAATGAAATGTTAATTGGTAAATTGAATGCCTATTAAGTTTTCCAAGAGGGGAATAGAATCGCCACAAAACAGATAACTGAAATGTCCAATTAGGAGAGACATGATGTTTTGTGTGCAATGTGAACAGACTATTCGTACCCCGGCAGGCAATGGCTGCGCCTATGCACAAGGCATGTGCGGCAAGACGGCGGAAACTTCCGACCTGCAAGATGTGCTGATCTATACCCTGCAAGGGCTCAGCGCCTGGGCCCTGGCGGCCCGCGAGCACGGCATCGTCGACAGCGAAATAGACGCTTTCGTGCCCAAGGCGTTCTTTGCCACCCTCACCAACGTCAACTTCGACTCCGCTCGCATCGTCGCCTACGTCAACCAGGCGCTGGCCTATCGCCAGCAACTGGCCGCCAAGCTGGCACCGCTGGCGGTGCAGGCCGACACACTGCCCGCCGCGGCCAGCTTCGAGCCGGGTGCCGATCTGCTGGCCCAGCTTGCCCAGGCGCCGCAGACCGCGGTCAACCGGGGCAAGAACGACGTCAACGAAGACATCATGGGGCTGCGCCTGCTCTGCCTCTACGGCCTCAAGGGGGCCGCCGCCTACATGGAACACGCCCGGGTGCTGGATCAGCAGGATGCCGGGGTCGCCGCCGAATTCCATCGCATCATGAGTTGGCTCGGCACGGATCCCTGCGATCTGGATCCCCTG
Source organism: Aeromonas sp. LsrichE-8G (assembly GCF_022869435.1). Classification (NCBI taxonomy): domain Bacteria; kingdom Pseudomonadati; phylum Pseudomonadota; class Gammaproteobacteria; order Aeromonadales; family Aeromonadaceae; genus Aeromonas; species Aeromonas sp. LsrichE-8G. The sequence goes on along the minus strand of NZ_JALIHH010000012.1, from coordinate 25,921 downwards.
TTCAAGTGCGCCATGGATATTGGCCTGCTGAACTTCAAGATCATGGAGATGCTGGATCTCGGTGAAACCACCGCCTTCGGCCACCCCGAGCCGACCCAGGTACGCGTCACTCCGGTACCGGGCAAGTGCATTCTGGTCTCCGGTCACGACATGGTGGATCTCAAGCTCATCCTGGAGCAGACCAGGGGCACCGGCATCAATGTCTACACCCATGGCGAGATGCTGCCGGCGCTGGCCTACCCCTTCTTCAAGCAGTACCCGCACCTGGTGGGCAACTACGGCTCTGCCTGGCAGAACCAGCAGAAGGAGTTTGCCAACTTCCCGGGCGCCGTGGTGATGACCTCCAACTGCATCATCGACCCGAACGTGGGCAACTACTCGGATCGCATCTTCACTCGCTCCATCGTCGGCTGGCCGGGCGTGACTCACCTGGAAGGGGAAGATTTCTCCGCCGTTATCGCCAAGGCACAAGCGCTGGAAGGCTTCAAGCACGTTGAGCTCGAGCATTTCATCACCATCGGTTTTGCCCGCAACGCCCTGATGCAGGCCGCTCCCGCAGTGATCGACAAGGTCAAGGCTGGCGAAATCAGCCACTTCTTTTTGGTGGGGGGATGTGACGGCGACCGTGCCGAGCGCGCCTACTACACCGAGTTTGCCAAGGCGATCCCGCAGGACAGCCTGCTGCTGACCCTGGGCTGCGGCAAGTACAAGTTCAACAAGCTCGATTTCGGCGACATCGGTGGCATTCCCCGTCTGCTGGACGTGGGTCAGTGCAACGATGCCTACTCTGCCATCCAGCTGGCCCTGGCGCTCGCCGACGCGTTCGAGTGCGGCGTCAACGATCTGCCCCTGACCCTGGTGCTCTCCTGGTTCGAGCAAAAAGCCATCGTCATTTTGCTCACCCTGCTTGCACTCGGCGTGAAGGACATCCGCACCGGCCCGACCGCCCCGGCCTTCCTCACCCCGGCCCTGCTCAAGGTGCTGGAGGAGCAGTTCGGCCTGAAAGGAACCACTACGGCAGACGCGGATCTCGCCGAGATCCTGGCGGCCTGAGCAAAGACACAGCCTTACACGCTCAGCATGTTGTAAGCCTTTGGCGAGCCTGATGGCTCGCCTTTTTTCAACGCTATTTCCGAGCAAGAGGAGCCTTGCGATGACCTCCACCTCTTTGAGCCTGCGCTGTATAGCCCGCCGGGCAGAGACCCACGATGTGGCGAGCTGGCAATTTGAACCCCTGGCTGGCGACCTGCCCTCCGTGCTGGCTGGCCAGTGCGTCACCCTGCACACGATGATTGACGGCCATCCCCACTGCCGCGCCTACACCCTCTCCTCCAGCCCGCAGGATCCTTTCTGGCAGGTCACCATCAAGGATGTGGGGCTGGTCTCTCACCATCTGCACCAGAGCCTGCAAGTGGGGGACGAGATCCGGGTAGACGGCCCCTTCGGCGATTTCCACCTGACCGCGCTCCCCTGCGAGCGGCCGCTGCTGCTCAGCGCCGGCTCCGGCATCACCCCCATGTGGGCCATGCTGCGGGACGAGCTCGCCAAGCGGCCGGACGCCGATATCCGCTTTATTCACAGCGCCAGAACCCCCGGGGATGTGATCTTCGCGAGGGAACTGGCTTCGCTGGCCGAGGCTCATGCCGGTGTGCGCCATGCTTTAGTGCTGGAGAAAGTAGGGGAAGAGGCGCCAACGGCTCATCCCTGGGTTGGCCGGCTCACACCGGGGATGCTCAAGGAATTGGCGCCGGATCTCTTGAGCCGCCATGTCTATCTGTGCGGGCCAGCCCCCTATATGGCGGTGGTGAGCGAGATGCTGGCCGGGCTCGGGCTGCCCCCCGAGCAGTTGCATCAGGAGTCGTTCGGCCTGCCTGGGGTGGCCTCAAGCGCGGCGCCAGTTGCGGCCGATAGCGACCACTTCTGGCTAACCCTCAAAAAGAGCGGCAAGAAAGTGAAGATACTGCCTGGCCAGACCCTGCTGGCGGCACTGGAGGGGGTGGGGGAGACCATGATGGCCGCTTGCCGCGCCGGGGTGTGCGGCGCCTGTCGCTGCACCACGGAAGGCGAAATCGAGCGCCAGAGCGTGATGACCCTGAGCGCGCAGGACCTCGAGAACGGGGTTGCGCTGGCCTGTTCCTGCACCGCCAGAGGGGATGTGAGCCTGGAGTATTGACGGGCGTCATTGGTATCCCGAGCTTTTCTCGGGCGGGTCGTGCGGGTAGACTCAACCCCAGTTTCAGCAAAGTACGGGATAAAAAATGACAATTCTGGTGACGGGGGGAGCCGGTTACATCGGTTCCCACACCCTGGTCGAGCTGCTTGGTACCGGGCAGCAGGTCGTAGTACTGGACAACCTCTCCAATGCTTCCCCCGAGTCTCTCAAGCGGGTCGAGCGGATCACCGGCAAGCCGGTCACCTTCGTGGAAGGGGACATTCTGGACAGAGCCTGCCTGCAACGGCTGTTTGCCGAACACAGGATAGCATCCGTGATCCACTTCGCCGGCCTCAAGGCGGTGGGGGAATCCGGCCAGATCCCGCTCACCTACTATCAGAACAACGTGACCGGCACCCTGGTGCTGTGCGAAGAGATGGCCAGGGCCGGCGTGTTCCGGCTGGTGTTCAGCTCCTCGGCCACCGTCTATGGGGATCCGGCCTCGGTACCCCTGCGGGAAGATTTCCCCACCAGCGCCACCAACCCCTATGGCCGCTCCAAGCTGATGGTTGAAGAGATCCTGCGTGACCTCTCCAAATCCGATCCTCGCTGGGCCATCGTGCTGCTGCGCTACTTCAACCCGGTGGGGGCTCACGAGAGCGGCCTCATCGGTGAAGATCCCAACGGCATCCCCAACAACCTGCTGCCTTACATCAGTCAGGTCGGCGTGGGCAAGCTCAAGGAGCTGGGGGTCTTTGGCAACGACTATCCGACCCCAGACGGCACCGGGGTGCGCGACTATATCCACGTGGTGGATCTCGCCATCGGTCACCTCAAAGCGTTGGCCCGCATCAAGAGTGATACCGGCGTCTTCACCTATAACCTTGGCACCGGTCAGGGCTATTCCGTGCTGGAGATGGTCAAGGCGTTCGAGGCAGCCAGTGGCCGTGCCATTCCCTACCAGATCAAGCCCCGTCGCCCCGGCGACATTGCCGAGTGCTGGGCTGAACCGGCCCTGGCCCGTGACGAGCTGGGCTGGCAGGCTGAGCGGGGTCTGGAGCAGATGATGGTGGATACCTGGCGCTGGCAAAGCCAGAACCCGAACGGTTATGGCCCTGCTGCGAAGCCGTGATCAAGGGTCATGCGCTGCTCAGGAACCTCATTTATTCATATAAACTCGGGTCCCTGCGCTGCTCTTCGCCTTGCTGACAGCTTCTCGCGACGGCCCATCAGACCTGATGGTTTGCAGCATGAATAGCAAAACGCCCCGGCATGCCGGGGCGTTTTTTCATGCACAACGCGCGGGTTACTGAATGCTCTTGCCGGCGCGGACATCCTTGATGATGGCCTTGAGGCTGGCCAGATCCCGCGGTGCGCCGCGCAGGATCTGATCGCCGATGATGAAGGCCGGGGTGCCGGAAATAGCCATGGCTTCGGCCAGCGCCCGGTTGGTACCCAGATTCTGATCGATGCTGCCGTCCTTGATCTTCGCCTCGACCTTGCTCCAGTCCACGCCGGCGGCTCTGGCGATGTCTTTCACCTGGGCTTCGTCGGAGAGGGGCCCCTGATGGGCGTACAGCTTGTCGTGGAAGGTCTGGTATTTGTCGGGCTGGCCGAGCTTCACCGCCAGCGCCGCGCGGGCGGCGTAGTAGGAGGTTTCGCTCAGGATGGGGAACTGCTTGTAGATGTAGCGGATCTCCTTGTCCTCAGAGAGCAGTTGCTGAATGAGAGGATGAGCGCGCTTGCAGTAGCCGCAGTTGTAGTCGAAGAACTCCACCACCGTCAGGCTGCCCTTGGGATTGCCGCTCTCGGGATCCTGGTTGGCGAAGAGCTGCTTGGCATGGGCTTCTATCAGCGTCTTGTCGTTCTCGGCCTGCTGGCTCTCCTGCTTGGCACGCAGGGCGTTGGACATCTCGACCAGGATCTCCGGATTCTTGACCAGATAGTCGCGCACGATCTGCTCGACATCGCTCTTGGTCAGCTCGCTCGCCTGCACGGGCGCCGCAAGCAGGGTCGCGCCGGTCAGGGCGGCGAACAGGGCATGTTTGATTCTCATAAGTCCATCTTGCTGGGGATGTGGTAGTGGCCCCTATAGTGGGTGAGTCTGTTTTCAAGTCAAGCCATACGCTTGAAAAAGCACGGTTTGTAGCGGTTTTGCCGGTTTTGTGCGCCAGATAGCCCAATAAATGGGCAAACAAACGGAGTGGGGATTTACAAGGGCTGGGGGCATGGGTAATATGCGTCGCACTGCTGCGGAGGGGTGGCAGAGCGGCTGAATGCACCGGTCTTGAAAACCGGCGATGGGCGACCATCCGTGGGTTCAAATCCCACCTCCTCCGCCATTTTTTCCCTTTCTGGACAAAGGGTTAGAGTGACTAACAGGGCAGTGAGTTGCGGTTGTTATCTAAGTGTTCACGTCAATTTGGCGTGATTGGGCGAACCCCTGCTAGGTAACAACAAATGAGCATACAAACCCGCACTGGCACCAATGGCCGAAAAACCTATCGCGTTGAGCGTATGCTCGACGGCGTTCGCGTATCCAAAACATTCAAAACCAAGCTAGAAGCCAAAGAGTTTGACGGCCTGCTGACCGTAGACAAGCGCTTTTCTGGCACCATCCTAGACCGCACCAAAAACAAACTGACTTTTGACGAAGCCGCCGAGAAGTACCTGCAGAGTGCAGAGTTCAAGGAGCTACGAGATCCCACCATTCCACAGCGCCTTGGCTACTGGATGAAGCGATTCAAAGACCGCCAGCTTGTTTCCATCACCACCGATGACATAGATCACGCCCTGAACGATATGGAAGAGGACGGTTTATCAGGTGCAACCCTGAACCGCTACCGTGTCCAGCTTTCAACGCTTTACTCTTGGCTGATCCGCCGCAAGCACACCAAAGAAAACCCCGCCACAGCGTCATACCGGCGCAAAGAAAGCAAACCATATGACAAGTTTCTGACTAAGGACGAAGCCGCCCGCCTGCTGGACGCTTGCCTTGATAGCCGGTGGGATCGCCTTTACCTGCTGGTACTAATGGCAATCAGTACCGGAGGCCGCAAGGGAGAGCTGATCAACCTGCGATGGTGCGACATTGATTTCGACCGCTGCAAGGCATACCTACCGAACACCAAGAATGGCAAGGTTCGCTATCTAAAGCTGACACCCGAAGTTATCGAGGAGCTGCGCCGGTTCCGGGGTATTGGTGAAGCCTTTGTATTTACCAATGAAGCGGTTAACCCCTACCGCCCGTGGGTTCACTTTGACCAAACATGGAGAGTAGCCCGCAAGGCTGCCGGGGTAGATATTAAGTTTCACGGCCTGCGCCATACCTGCGCCTCTTGGCTAGCGATGGACGGCCACAGCCTGCAGATCGTGGGCAAGATATTGGGCCACAGTTCGCCAGCCATGACAGACCGTTACAGCCACCTCAGTGACGAATGCGAGCAGATAGCCGTCAACGGTTCATTTGGCAGTATCGGACGGAGGGCCACAGCATGAACGAGCCGATGATGATGAACCCGTTCACCGGAAGCGTGGACACCCGATCTAACTGGCTGGCAGAGCTAGGCCCGGAAGGGTTCGCCGCTGCCGTACTGGTAGAAGTGGAGCAGGACAGCAACGGGGATTGGCAGGAGGTGGAGGCATGATCAACTTCACCTATTGCGTGGGCATTCTGGAAGCTGGCGACACCGAGACCGACCGCGAGTGGTGTTGGTTCAAGGGGGATCAGTTCATTACTTGGACTGATGCAGGGGATGAGCAGCCCGAGATCTGGATACCAGAGGGGGCAGGAGTGACCCAAGTTAAGGCCATTATCCGCCGCCATGCTAGGGGGGACGCTATGGGCTAACACCACCGGCAAGCTAGAACACTGACCACCCTGTAAACGAGCAGGGGCCGCACTCTATAACCTAGGAGGTTATGGGAGGGGGGAGCCCTATGCCTTGCAAGTCATTTGCTAGTGATAAACAGTGCCTGACCGCCCTGATCTTGCCAGCTTGCAAGCCCTAAAGATGGCTAGCCAGAGGAAGGGATCAGGCAAAGAAAAGCCCCCGCAACCGTTGCACCGGTTCGAGGGCCATGGAACACGACCGATGGGAGAACATCGATCATGAACACCCGCATTGTAACCACCCGAACCGCCGCACAACAAGCAGCACAAGCCGCCGTCATTGCCTACCGGGCAGGATTTCACCAAGAAGCCGCCATTCTTTGGCGTGCTGCCGTTTCCGCATACATGGAACAGATGAAATGAACACACACGCGCACATAAAGGCCAGTTTTGCTGGTGTATTGAGTTATTTCGGCTTGCTCGCCTATCCGCACGAGAGAGACAGCACCAAGGCTGAGGAGTTCAAGGAGGCACTGTTTTGGGCTCAATCTCACCTGATTGAGGGACACACGGCAAAGGAGTTCGCCCCGTCTATTGGGCCAACAGGCAAGCCTTGGGCACGCCTTAAACAGAGGGAGTACCAGCCGCGCATAGATAAGGGATTGAAGCGGATATTTGAAGGCCACCGGCTAATGCTGCACCTGTATAACACCCCTGACGCGGGGGTTTCAGCAAACGAGCTAAAAGATCGCCTAAGAGGCCAACAGGACATAGAGCAGGGCAATTTTTACCGGCAGATGAAGCCGCTTTTACCGGCTATGGCACTGCACTATGGGCTTGCTTGCGTGTGGAGGGGTAGACCTTGCCTGGCTGACATCATGACCGCCGCATTTCAAATGGAACGGGGCATAAACAGTTTGGGCACAGCCATAGCCGAGAGCAACGCCCCAGCGTGGGAGGGTAGAACGGGGGTTCAACAAGTGATCGTGTCGTTTTGGTGGGAAAAGTGACAAATACAGCCGCCTAGTTGCTTGCAAGAATGCGCTCGACAACCGCACAGACCCGCCGTGATTCAGTCCAGATGAAAAGCGGCACCGAATGGAGTTTAACGATATGAACGAGAACCAGATCCAAGCGCTTGCCACTGACCTGACCAACTGGAAGCCGTTGCGAGAGATGCCGGAGCACTTCCCCCAGTTCAAGTATCAGCAACTCAAACAATACCTATGGCACCGGGAGGAGAACCCAGCCCTTAACCGATGCGCCCGCATGGTAGGCCGTAAGTTGTACGTCTGCGCGCCGCTGTTTGGGGCATATCTTGCCGGATTATTGCCAGAACAAAACGTCTCCGCCTGAGTAACCCGAAGATGACCAAGCAAAAACAATCACTTACAGATTCTGGCGTAAAAATTGGCGCATTAGGCAGGAAAGGAGAGCAAAGAATGACCGGTAGCGCAAAAGAAAAACCCCTGCAGGCTGTAGAGAGCGAGCAGGGGCAGAACAAGCAAAACAAAATTAGCGACATGGATATTAGCCCGACAGAGAGACGCCAGCAAGAAACAAAGGCGATTCTCGATCAGTTTGGGTTTGGGATCTATGGGGGCGACAAATGAATAAGGCACAGATCCCACGCTCCCCAGATGGCGAGATTGATGTTTTTAAGCTCAAGATGCGCGACCCCGTGAGGGTTGATTATGCCGCATACGATGCAACCCCTAGCGAGCTTGCCGAGATGGTTATGGCAGTGGTTAACATTCAGCGCCAGTTGCGTGAGCAGCCTATGGAGGTGGCAGCATGAGCCACGGGACATTTGGCGATCCAGAACACTTGGCACGCTTTAAAAAGCCGAATCAGCAGGAAACGAAACCATCCCGTAAATCCCCGCACCTGCCACAGCACGAGGCTGGCAGGATGGCCCGTGAGGTGATGGGGACCACCGAATCAACACTAGATGACATACTCGCATCGGTAGCCGCCGAGAGTGCCGATGGGCCGGAGATTGCCCCCGTATCGCTGTTAGAGATGGCCGGAGATCACCCGCTGGCAACTTACGCCCGACAGGTTGCGGACTCTATCCAGATAAGCCGAGATTCGACATTCATGATCGGCTTGGGTTTGACGTCTGCCGTTGTGGGCTCGACCCACAGCGTGAAAACGCCTTGGGATGCAGATTTGCCGCTTGGTTTGTATGTGACAGCAGAGCAACCGCCAGCCGCTGGCAAGTCTGGCGTCATGGCAGCATTTCAAAAGCCATTTAGATCAGCTTTGCGCAGCATGAACGACGCCAGAAACAATGCGCTGGACGCGCTAGAGGCCCAGATTGATGCTGCTGATGACCCCGCACTGAAGGGGGCGCTAGAGGAGCAAATGCAAGGGCAGGCAAAGCCAGTGAGGGGATGGATCAGCAACGCAACGCCGGAGGCACTAGAGAAGGATGCCATTAGCCCAAACGATGGTTTTTTCATGCTCGCCAGTGATGAAAGGGGCCTGCTTAACAGCGTTTTCGGCCTGAGCTATGGAAAGGGGGCTCCCGCCAATATGGACGCCGCGCTAAAGGGGTTTGATGGTGGGGCCTATGTATCGGTGAGGGCAACACGGCGAGGCTTTGACGGCGAGGTTCACGGCTCGATCGTCTGCTTTGCGCAACCTGGCAGCATTGAATCTATTATGCTGGCGAGTGGAGGCACTGGGTTAGCCGAGCGTTTTTTGTGGCTTAGTGATGATCACAACCTCGGGAAGCGCGACCACTTGAAACCATGGATCAAACCAGACGCCGAACAATTCACCCGCATGTGCGAAGAAACCATCAAGCTAATGCCGCTCGCCCCCTCACTGGATAGACTCACGCCGCTGGCAATCCCTGCCGCATTGTTGGGGGACTTGCGCAAGGCCAAGCAAGAGATCGAAAAGGAGTTAGGCGATAGCGGACAGTTTGGCAATGACGCAGTGAGGGGGGCCGCTGGTAAGTTTGATATGCAGGTGATGAAGGTTGCTTCAATCTTGCATGTTAGCCGCAATCTAATGCAGGGGATTGCCGTTCCGCCAAACATAGGGGCCGCTGATTTCAGGATCGCGCTAACCATTTGCCGCGAACTATTAAACCGCTACCGTCTGGCGCTGATAAGCAAGCGGATCATCGGGTTCGGTGCCGAGGCTGATGCAGTTATCAGCTATCTGGAGAGATTCCCGCAGGGTAAAGACATGGAGCAAGCAAAAAACAGCCTACGCTCCAAAGCGGCTTTCAAGGGTAGAGGAACCAAGCAGATCGGCGCGACTATCGAGAAGCTAATAGCCCTCGGGATCGCAATGGTAGAAACAGGGATGACGAAGCGCAAGACGATCCGGCTTGTTTGACCGTAACAACACCGACAGGGGCCTTGTGCCCCTTTTTTATTTCCCGAAAACACACAAAACACACAAAAAAGGGCCAAAACCCAGTAACGGCGCGGCTTTGCGGTTGTGTGTCGGTAACACAGGAATACACAAAACACACAAAATGGGATGCCGGAATTTGTGTGTTTTGTGCCTTTTTGTTTTTTGATACACAGCCCGCAAGGTACGCCACCACTGGGTTTAGCGTGTTTTTTGTGTGTTTTGTGCCTTTTTGGGTTTTCAGCGATCTGAGCAAGCAGATCACCCCCCTCCTCCCGTCTGATTGCCAATCCGTTTGCCTGTAAAGATCAGGGAATAACAGGGCAGGTTGGCTTCAATAAGGGCTGTTATGTTATAATGTAACAAAAGGCAATCAACCCAAAGAGAGTATTAACATGGCAAAGATTAACCACGTAGCAACCGGAGCATGGCGCGGACTTATTTCCGACCTTGCACAGAAGGCCATTGATGACGCCGCAGCCATTGGGCGCGAGCTGGAAGCGCGTTTAAACCGCATCGAGAACGACCGCACCCGCAACCCGCTGGAGAAGCTGCCGATGCGCCAGAAGGCCGCACAGGACGCCAAGCAACATTTAGAACGCACGATGGCGCTTGCCTATCGGTTCGGAGTGGAACGAGCAGAGGAAGCCCAGAAGGCCCGACAGCGTGACCTGATGCCCAGTGAAACCAACTTGTCAGCGATGACCCTTGCCGCTCACCTGATGAACAAGAGCCCAGCCGAGATCAAGAAGCTGGCGATGATCGACCCCCGCTTTGCCCAGGCAGCGAACTACTACCCGCCCGAGGCATTCGGCCTTAAGCGCGAAGAACACGCCGAGATGATGAACAAGGCGTGGGAACGGCACTACCCAGAGAAGGCCCAGATCGAGCAGGCCGCCATTGACGAACTCAAGGCACTGGACACCCTAACCCGCAACGTAGGGGGTTATTGCGACATTGAGATCGCCCAGTGTGAACAGGGTTTGCAGAGCGCTGGTCGTGTGGAGGATTAAGGATGAACGGGCAGTTCAAAGCCGGACAATCCGGCAATCCTAAAGGCAGACCAAAGGGGGCTGTTTCGCCCGCTATGAAACTAATTAAGCAGGCAAGCCCCGCCGTTTTGCAGCAGGTGATAGCACAGGCTATTGATGGCGACATGCAGGCCGCCGCCCTGGTGCTTGCCCGTGGAGTCCCACCACTGAAGGCCACACAGGAGCCCGTGGAGCTGATCACCGCCGCCGAGTTTGAGCAGATGACGACACCAGAGCGAGCCGAGGCAATCCTAGCCGCTGCCGTATCTGGCAGAATCGCCCCTGACGTAGCCCAGCAGCTTATAACGAGCCTCACCGCCGTGGCAGGTGTGACAGAGTGGGCAGAGCTGGCGCAGCGTGTGGAGGAATTGGAGGCGCTTAAATGAGACGACCACCCCGCACCACCCTAGCCAAAGTCGCCAACCAGCTAACCAGATCCCGCCTAACTGATGACTTTGACGAGCTAATGAGCCGACCCAGTAAACCGACCACCCCCGAAGAAGAAGCCGCATTTCAGCGCATCATGCAGGAGCCAGAAGAATGAAAAGCGACCTGATCCCAATCACCTGTTTGTACTTCAAGCAGACCACCGCAGACGACACCAGAACGGGCACATGGGCAAAGCTACCCGAAGCCATACACCCATCGTGGCTGGCCTATGCCGTGAGCTATGAGGCATTTGCAGAGATGGCGCGGCGCAGCCCAACACAAGCGGGACATGTAGCCCTGATGCAATCGCCTTGGGAGACGTACATAGGAGAAGATCCGCAATGAACACCAGCCGCACAGCAATGAGAGGGGAGGCCATAACAGCGTGGAACCGATGGGGGCATAACCGCCCCCGTGCATGGCTGGCAAAGTATCCTCTCGCCGTCTTGTCCGTCCCGCCTGATCATGTGCTTAGGGATTTTACAGCCGAGGCCAAGGAGATGATAAAGCGGCCACGTCCACCCCTAGCCAGCAATGACCCCCGCTTTGATGCCGCCTGAGCCCCTTAAATGGGGCGTTTTTTTGGCGCAATTGGCGTGACTTTGGCGAATACCTCCCGCGCTCACCCGATACCACAAACACCCGAAACCGCTTGTAATCATGGGTTTATGGTGCCTATAATCGCTTAACAACCGGCATCTCAGCCCTTGAAAACCGGCGATGGGCGACCATCCGTGGGTTCAAATCCCACCTCCTCCGCCATATATATAGCCCAACTGATTGATTCGGTTGGGCTTTTTTGTATCTGAGATTTTTGGTATGCCAGTGAGTATGCCATTAGGTGTTGGCTGTCCTGCTCCTCGATAGCATTTCTTTGGACAGGTCATCGTCGTTACTCCTTTCAGTTTAACCAAAGCAAGAGAGGGCCAATGGCCCTCTCTTGCTATCTATTGTGTTGGTCAGTGCAAACAGCACTGCTTGTACTTCTAGCCGCAGCCAAAGGGACACGGCTCGTTGCGGCCAATCTTGATGGGTACCACCACTGGTGTTCGCTACGTTGTGCCAGAAAGTGGGCATGAAGGATACGAGCAGCAAATCGGGCCTTGGTGGCTTGCTCTTGCAGGTGTTCATTGCTGAGCGCCTCCAGCGACGTAGACATGGTTTCTTAACCATGTGTTCTTTATGGTCTCTGTCATCCGGGGGATGTCGCTCCAATGGATAGGCATCTATATCGGTCTCAGGCACAATGTTCGATTAGATAGACCTGATAATGGGTAGTTCAGCTGATGGCACGAATATTAACCAAAGCGCAATTGAGTAAACTGGAAAGCAAAAGCCAAGCCGAGCTGTTGGCTATCGTGCTTGACCTGGCAACGCATCTTCCCCTCGCAAAAAAGCACCTGATTAACCAGTACCTTACTGCTGAGGATGCCTTATTGGCATTGGCAAAAAAAGAGTATAGCAAGCTCACTCGTCGCCCCCCTTCCTGGGATTATAAGGAGGTGGATGCCTTCTTCGATACCTTGCAAAATCAGTTTATTCCGTTGCTGGCCAAGGGGATCGTCGCCTCTCCAAGGGAGGGAGAACTCTTCGCCCTCGAGTTGCTGGCGAATGCCAGAGCCTTGTATGAAAAGATGGATACATCCAGTGGCAGCTGGGAGGACTACCATCTTGCGCTGGTCGAACAGTGGTTGATGGCGATCGCTGCTCAACGAGAGTCTGTCCCCCCAGAGGTGCTGGCTCGTCGATTACGTGACGGATTGTCAGACATTGATCCATCGATCAGCATTACTTGCCTGTTTGATTACCGTGATGTGCTCGGCTCCCCAGTGATGCGAGCCTTGCGCGATAACTATGCGGCGGCAGGTCTATTGCCAGAGGCGTTGGGGTTGAGCTTTGAGTTGCGTGATATTGCATTCTTTGACTCGGTGCAACAGGCTGGTCTCTTTAGCCACCCCCGTCAGCAGATTGACTATGCCAGACTGCTGACCGACGAATTACGCGCCGATCAAGCCATCGCGGTATTAGAGGCAATGGACTCGGCTCTGTTGCAGCGCCACCGCCAATTGAACCTGTGGCATCAAGTGTTGATCCGGGCCTATCTGGAAGAGGGACGCCGAGCTGACGCTCATGCTCAGGCATTACGCGCGTTTGCTAGCACACGGGCAAACTCGTTTTTTGCGAGTTATTGCCAAAGTGGAGATGAGCCTAGAGAAGTAGCATTAGGCCAGTTTGTTGCCATTGCCGAATCATGGGGGCTACGCGAGGTCTTGTTGCTGTTGGAGGAGGTTGATGCATGGCCACAACTGGCACAACGGCTTGAGCAATGTACAGATGCAGACTTGCAGGAGGATCTCTCACTCCTTGCTGGTTCAACCGTACGAACCTGGTCGAGCCGCCTCTATCAGCAGGGATTTATCGTGGTGGCAGTGCGGCTACGTCGTCAATTGGTGGCCAATGTCGTTAATCAGGGCAAGAGCACCTACTACACGGGGGCAGCCTCGGATCTGAAAAAGAGCCTGGATTATCAGGCGGCCTTAAAGGTAGAACAAGAGGATGGAGAGAGACCTCTCTGTTCGCCACAGGAGTATCTGAATCAGCTTTATCAGCAGCACAAACGCAAGAGCAGCTTTTGGGAGGCGGTTCGTCAAAAGCTACCGGCCATTACCATGTCGGCGAGCGGTGTGCAGTATCAGGCCGAGAATAAATAAGGCGCTAACACCTTTCACTCGGTCAGTCAGCTTGTGCTGGTGTTCCATGCGCCCTTGGCTGTCCAGCGCCTCGATAGCACTCATCTGGATGTCTCATTGCCACGACATCCTTCAAGCTACCCAAAACAAGAGAGAGCCATTGGCTCTCTCTTGTTTTCGAAATAGGTGTTTTCAAAAAATGTGTTTTCGAAAAAAGTGTTATCGAAAGAAGATCTCATCAAAGTCCGGCTCTTCATCCCAGATGGCGTGCTGACGTGCGTCCCAGCGCTCGGCCAGATAGGGTTTGAGGGTTGCAAGGGTGGTGATGGTCGCCAGTTGTCCATGCAACTGCTTGATATCCCGCTGTAGATAGTGCTGATGCTCCTCGAACGCGAGATCGGTCTTCTTCTTCGAGCGCTGTTTAAACTTGTGCAAGATAACCCCTTGCACTCCCTCCGGGCCACTATAAAAGCAGATCTCGAGCTCACGTTTTTTCTGCCAGAGCGCCGGATTGATGGCCACCAGATTCTCTTCACTCAGCAGCTTGTCTGCCTCGGGCAGATGGGTGTGAGCCAGGTGCAACAGAGTAAACATATCCCGCGTTTCCCACGCATGGCTGAGCTCGCCCATCAGGCGGCTCTTCTCTTCACGCTTGACCGGGTCTTGCTCCCGATCCGGGTGCAGCGTCATAGCCAGCTTGCGATAGAGCTGCTTAAGGCTTGAGTTATCGAGCAGTTGCTCAACCCTGGCAACCTCATCCGGATCGGCCATGTCATGATGATCCTGCCAACGTGCGAAAGCCTCGTCATTGGCAAAGGGGTCATCGCCACAGTCCGGCGCGTCGTCGTCCCACTCATGCTCATCACCGCCCTGTTTTTGGGCCTGGGCTTGCATATAGTCGCGCAGCTTCTCGGGATTTCTGACCATCTCGCGCAGCAGCTCGATATCATCGGGGCTCTCGCCAAACGCCTCTTGCAGCATGTCAGTGATAAAATCGCAGCTCGCCTCGAGCTGATCATCATCGAGCTGGCTGACGCTGCCCGCTTGCACCGCCATATAGAGTGACTCCAGATCCAGCTCCCCCCGAAACGGGTTGGATTCAAGATACCCCATCAATTCATCAATCCAGCCATGGAGCATCTCGCGCTGCCACTGGGTAAAACTTTTGCGGGCGGTGAAACCGGCCAGCCGCTGGCAAAGCTGAAAAATCAGCCCACACTGCTCACGCTCCAGAGGCTCAATGTCGCTGACAAAGCGCTGATAGATATCCGCCCCCTCTTGCTCCTGTTTGGCCAGCTTGGCCTGCAGCTTTTCGATGGCCTGCCACTGGCGATGAAAATAGGCAAGGGCCGGACTCTCGTGGCGCGGCTCGGCTTTTTTTCGCTTGGCCGAGGTTTTACTCTTGGTCAGTGACATGAAAACTCCAAATGAAAACGGGATAGTTGGCTACCGTGGCCACGGCAGATTATCAGAGGGGAGGAGATGCGCCTATCCTCGCGGTCTGCTGCCGCGACTTGTCGATCTTGAGAAATCATCCTAAAACCTCGTATTGGGGTACCACGTGGGGTACCACATCTAGCAAACGGTAGGCACATTACTGTATCCACTTACCTGGCCACCGGCAGGTCCTCCCAGCGGGTGGTGTAACAGGGGCTCAGGAGCTCTTGTCGCATCATCCACTCAGGCGACCCCGTACCTTGGCTGGCAAAGCCTACTCGCCCCAATCCCTTGGCTTTGATCTGGTCCATCACTGCCATCAGCGCGTCCGATTGAGCGGAGGACGGGGCAAACAGATCTGCCTGTTGTTGCCCCTTGGGGGTGAACTCACTCAGCATGACGCCCCCCTTCTGATAGCGGTAACCGTCGCGCCAAATCTGCGGTAGCAGCACGTTCACTTGCTGCAGCAGCAACCGGGTATCATCGCTAGGGCAGACCAGTCGGACGCCAGCCTGCTCACTGTAGTAAGGAGCTCGTTCGTCAAAGGGGCTGGTTCGCACGAACAGGTGCACCCGTTGGCAACACATCCCCTCGGCCCGCAACTTCTCGGCTGCGCGAGCCATAAAGCCTGACAACGCTTGGGCCATTTCTCCACGGTCAGTCACGCGCTCACCAAAGGAACGGCTCGAGAGGATCTGCTGCTTCGCCGCCGGTTCAACGGTCAGCTCTGCGCAAGGCAGGCCACGCAGCTCCTGTACGATTCGCTCGACCACCACGCCGTATTGGGCGCGTAACCCTTTGGCGTCGCTAGCCACCAGGTCAGCAACGGTGTTGATGCCTTGTGCCACCAACTTGGCTCCCAAGCGCCGTCCTATGCCCCACACCTCGTCCACCGGGGTGATAGCCATCAGCCGTGCGCGGCGCAGCTCGTCACGCAAATCCACGACGCCGCCTGTGGCAGGCCATTTTTTGGCTGCATAGTTGGCCAGCTTAGCAAGGGTCTTGGTGGGGCCGATCCCAACCCCTACCGTTAGGCCGGTCCACTGCCACACTCGCTGCCGGATCTGTTGCCCATAGGCTATGAGGTCCCCGGCAAACGACTCCGACAGTGACAGGAATGCTTCATCGATAGAGTAGACCTCCAGCTCGGGGGCCATGGTCTCCAACGTGCTCATCACCCTGCCAGACATGTCTCCATAGAGCGCGTAGTTGGAGCTGAATGCCACACCGCCATGCGCCTCGAACTGCTCGCGGATCTTGAAGTAGGGCCCGGCCATCTTGATACCCATCGCCTTGGCTTCGGGGCTGCGCGACACCACGCATCCATCGTTGTTGGAAAGCACCACGATCGGGCGGCCACGCAGCTCAGGGCGAAACAACCGCTCACAGCTGGCGTAGAAGTTGTTTACATCAACGAGCGCTATAGCCATCACGCTGCCTCAGATTGCCAATCACATGGGTGACCACTCCGAACAACTCCAGGGAGAGACTCATACAAGGGTCGATAGGCGCGAACGCCGGATTGGCTGGCAACAGCCGCAGCCTAGGCTTGAGCTGCAAGGTCTTTACCGTGAAGCCGCCGTCAAGCAGTGCAATTACCACATCACCATGGCGTGGGGTGAGGCTCTTATCGACCACCAGCAAGTCACCGGGAAAGATGCCGACCCCGGTCATGCTTTCCCCCTCGGCACGCAGATAGAAGGTTGCTGCAGGGTGCGACACGCAGTGGGTGTTGAGGTCCAACTTCCCTTCCAGATAGTCGCTGGCTGGGCTGGGAAAGCCACAAGAGGCGCGATGCAAGAACAGCGGGATGGTCACCTCGGCGGGTGATGGGTCTGGGGTTAACAGCTTCATGGCAACAACACCTGTATTTATATACAGGTATTATAGCGCACCACCTTTGAACCAGCGCAAGTCCCGCATATCACTGATGGCGTACCATGGCACCAATAAATAACAAAGAGGTCAGTATGGGTCACAATCTGTGTGCCCTACCGAAAGAGCAGCAAGAACGGGTCGAGGTCGAGAAGGCTGCCGCATATGCCGTATGGAAGGAGCGCAACGGTCACTTGGCCAGCGCAGAAAGCGAAGCAAGCCAGCATAAGGGTGAACTGGGCAGCTACTTTCTTGAGCAAGTAAGTAGGTACAAACGGGGCTAGCCTTCCTGTAGTCATGTTTTTATTCTGGGAACACTCTAAGTCCCTTAACTCTCACGCAAATCCGGGCTTCGGAGCTTGAAGATGCAGCCCTTGGCTACCAACTCGTCCCGGTTTGCCAGCACCAGCGGGTAGAGCAGCGGATGCTGTCCTATGTTGAAGGCGGTGCAGAGGTGATTGGTGGTAAGACGGCCTTCCCATAGCAGCACGATCTCAAGTAGTCGAAAGCGCAGGGTCTGATCCCAAGTGAGAGCCTTAGGGGGCATATGTGCTCCAAAATGCGACATGTTAATGTAACCAGTATCGGCATGAGTATACAGACGACATATACTGAGCCAACTTGAAAATCCGCCCCAAGGACATGAAATGTCACTCTTATCTAGCACTGTGTTCAGTGCGGTCTTATTGTTGCTGCTGGTGGCCCAGAGTGCTGGGGCCGCTGACTGCACCTATCGTAAAGACAGCCTCGGCAATACCCGCTACCAGTGTGACGATGGCAAGAGCGGCACCCTGCGGAAAGACAGTCTCGGTAACGTCAGAGACTCGCAAAGTGGCACCACTTGGCGTAAAGATTCCCTCGGCAATGTCCGCAGCAGCGAAGGCGCCACCTATCGCAAAGACAGCCTGGGCAATGTGCGCGTTAGCAATCCGGGTACCGGCGATACGGTCACCTGGCGCAAGGATAGCCTCGGCAACCTGCGCGCCTCCGATGGCACCATCTGTCGCACCAACTCCCTGGGGCAAGTCAGGTGTGATGGTCAGAGTGCGCCGCCTGCGGTTCTCGAAGGAGAGTGATGGGGCATCTTGCCTGAGAATGCACTGTAAATGCGTTCTGTTGTATGAGTTGAAAGTCACATTTGAGACTTTTCAGTCTTGCCATTTAGGGGGCTGCAAGCTAATTTAGCTAAATTAGCTGTGCCCTGCCGATTTGGAGTCCCTGAGTGACTGAGGAAGAGATCTACCAGCAGATCAAAAGTGCCTTGTTAGCTGCACCTCGCAAGCAATACATGGTCGAAATGCACCTGCAAATGCTCAAGTATGCCGACGAACTCAAGCACGTGACGGCTAAAGAGTTTTGCGAAAAAGTGGAACTCAAAGAGAGTCTTGGCACCGAATTTAGCAAGATGCGTAACCTCACTGCACGTTTGAAAGCGGCAGGGCTCGATCCAGCCAAGATCTGACATTGCCTACCCCAGCCCGTTATCTGCCAGACCATCGATAGGAACAATATGCTCAAGCTCGAAGAAATCAAAAAGGATGCTCAGGTTCGCGGCATTGTCGAAGGGCAAGTGGTGCGAGTTGTGACAGTTGAACCTATTGGTGAACATGCGCTGACAGTCTATTACAAAGACAGCAGTGGCAATCTAGCTGAGCGAATGTTGTTCCGAACCGATGAGATAGCATTGGATCTGGCCACAGTAGGCCGTCCTTGGTCATTTGATGCAAAAGGGGCAGATTTTAAACTTGGTTTGGAAGCCTACCGGATCTCGCAGGCTGCACTGTTTGACCCCATGATGGCGGTCAACATGGCGAACGTTGACCCACTACCGCACCAGATTTCAGCAGTTTACGAATACATGCTACCCAAGCAGCCATTGCGTTATGTTCTGGCCGATGACCCAGGTGCGGGCAAAACCATCATGGCGGGTTTGTTCATCTCTGAACTGCTGCTTCGTGCAGATGCTCGACGGGTCATGGTGGTCTCGCCGGGCTCGTTGACTGAACAGTGGCAGGACGAACTGTTTGAAAAATTTGGTCTGCAATTTGAGATCTTTAGCAAAGAAAAACAAGAGCAGTGCGCGACCGGTAACTATTTTTCTGAAACCGATCGCCTGATCTGCCGACTGGACCAACTCTCTCGTAGCGAAGAGCTGCAAGAGAAGCTGCGCAATACCGACTGGGATCTAATCATCGTCGATGAAGCGCACAAACTCTCAGCCAACTACTTTGGCAGCAAAATCAACAAAACCAAGCGCTTCGTCCTTGGTGAGCTGCTGGGGTCTATTTGCCGCCACTTCCTGCTGATGACAGCAACCCCACACAATGGCAAAGAGGAAGACTTCCAAGTCTGGATGTCACTGCTCGACAGCGACCGCTTCTATGGCAAGTTCCGCGAAGGCGCCCACAAGGTCGATATCACCGACATGATGCGCAGGATGGTTAAAGAAGAGCTGCTCACCTTCGACGGCACTCCCCTGTTTCCTGAGCGCCGCGCCTACACGGCCAACTATGATCTCTCCCCCCTTGAAGCCAGCCTTTATGAGCAGGTAACGACGTACGTCAGGGAAGAGATGAATCGGGCCGACAAGCTCGATAACAAGAAAAAAACCACCGTGGGTTTTGCATTAACCCAGCTACAACGGCGTT
The DNA here is from genome assembly GCF_022869435.1 of Aeromonas sp. LsrichE-8G. Taxonomy (NCBI): domain Bacteria; kingdom Pseudomonadati; phylum Pseudomonadota; class Gammaproteobacteria; order Aeromonadales; family Aeromonadaceae; genus Aeromonas; species Aeromonas sp. LsrichE-8G. Next base: position 6,455 of record NZ_JALIHH010000012.1, on the reverse strand, counting down.
TGGCTTCCAGCCCGGAGGCAATCTATCAATCGCTGAAGCGCCGACGTAATCGACTGCAAGACAAACTTGCTGAGATGAAGCTGCTAGCCCGTGGCCAGAAGGCTAAACAAGCGGGTGTTGCTGAAACACTCGGCACTTACACCATCACCAAACAGATCGATCTGCCTGATAACTGGGATGAGCTGGATGAAGATCTCAGTGCCGAAGAGTACGAACTCTATGCCGAACAGGTGGCAGATCAGGCCACCGCAGCAGAAACCATCATTGAGCTGGACGCCGAGATCCACTCACTCAAAGACCTTGAGCAGCAGGCGCTGACGCTGGTGCAGTCTGGCAATGACAAAAAGTGGGAACAGCTTTCATCACTGCTGCAAGACTCCCCCGAGATGAAGAACCGCGACGGCAGTCGTCGCAAACTGATTATCTTCACCGAGCATAAAGACACTCTGAATTACCTACGCCAACGTGTCAGTGATCTGCTGGGTCAGCCCAAAGCAGTCAGGGTCATCTACGGCGGCACCAATCGGGATGAGCGCCGCAAGATCCAGAGCGAGTTCCGCAGTGATCCCACCGTCTTGGTGTTGATTGCGACCGATGCGGCCGGGGAAGGCGTCAACCTGCAAAACGCCAACCTGATGGTCAACTACGACCTGCCCTGGAACCCGAACCGCCTCGAACAGCGCTTTGGCCGTATTCACCGGATCGGCCAAAAAGAGGTATGCCACCTGTGGAATATCGTGGCCAATGAAACCCGTGAAGGGGAAGTGTTCCAAAAGCTGTTTGATAAGCTGGAAATAGAAAAAAAAGCCTTGGGTGGTAAGGTGTTCGACATCCTTGGTGAAGCCTTTGATAACGTCTCTCTGAAAGACTTGCTGATCGACGCCATTCGCTATGGTGAAGATCCCGCAGTGCGCGCCAAGATGGATCAGGTCATTGAAGGGGCACTCGATAGCGACCATCTCAAAGAGATCATGCGCCGCAACGCACTGGTTGAATCCCATATGGGCTTAGAGGGGCTTTACGCCATCAAAGAGCAGATGGAAAAAGCAGAAGCCCGTCGCTTGCAGCCGTTCTTTATTCGGGCGTTTTTCCAAGAAGCCTTTGCCGGATTAAACGGCGAACTGAGGGAGCGTGAACAGGGCCGCTATGAAATAAAGCATGTCCCAGCGGTGATCCGCGAACGGGATCGCAGCATCGGCGAAAGCCGCACCCCTGTGTTGTCCCGTTATGAACGCGTCTGTTTTGAAAAGCAGCTGATCAGGCCCACCGGCAAGGTGCTGGCCGAACTGCTTCATCCCGTACATCCACTGATGCACTCGCTGCTCGATCTCACCTTGCAAGCCCATCGCACCAAGCTCAAGCAGGGGGCTGTGCTGGTGGACCCGGCCGATGAAGGGGACGAACCTCGCCTCATCATGATGCTGGAGCACTCAATCCGCGAAACCAGCGAACAAGCCAAGAGTGTCGCCTCACGGCGGTTGCAGTTTGTCGCCATCGATACTGCCTGTCGGGCCAGCTATGCCGGTTGGGCCCCCCATTTAGACCTGCAACCGATAGCGGATGCTGATCTGGCACTGGTGCAGGATATCCTGCACTCACCCTGGTTATCTCAGCCACTCGAACCGCTGGCGCTGCAACTGGCCTCTGAAAAGCTGGTGCCAGAACACTTTGCGGAAGTGAAAACGCGCCGTGAACTGCAAGCCGATAAAACCCTCACGGCTGTGCATGAGCGACTGATCAAAGAGATCAACTACTGGCAGGATCGCTTCTTGAAATTGAGCGATGACGTCAAAGCGGGCAAGCAACCCAAAATGCAGCCCGAAAACGCTCGTCGCCGAGTCGATGAATTGACCGCACGTCTGCAACAGCGCACGGCAGAGCTCACCGCACTCAAGCAGGTGGTCTCTAGCACCCCGGTGGTGATTGGCAGTGCCTTAGTGATCCCACAAGGTTTACTGGCCAAACGCAAAGGCGAAGCAATCTTTAGCCCAGATGCCGCCAGCCGGGCCCATATCGAGAAGATTGCAATGCAGGCCGTGACGCAGGCCGAGCAAGCCCTCGGCCACATGGTGATCGACGTATCGGCGGATAAATGTGGTTGGGATATCACCGCTCGCCCGCAGTTGAATGCCGATGGCTCACTCAAACCAGACCGGCATATCGAAGTCAAAGGGCGCAGCAAGGGGCAAACCACCATCACCGTCAGTCGCAACGAGATCCTCTATGCCCTCAACCAGGCCGACAAATTCCTGCTGGCCATTGTGCTGGTAGAGGGTGACAACACCGAGGTGCCCTTCTATATTCGCCAGCCCTTTACCAAAGAGCCGGATATGGGCGTGGCGAGCATCAATTACGATCTGGCGGATTTGCTGGCGCGCGCCACCGATGCCGAAGGTAGCTTATGAAAATTGAACAAATTACCTTAAAAAATTTCCGCTGTTTTGAGCTGCTGGATGTGACCTTTCATCCGCAGATGACTGTCTTGATTGCCCCCAATGGTGCGGGCAAGACCACGATCCTCGATGCGGTGCGCATTGCGCTTTGGCCGTTCGTCAAAGGCTTTGATCTGGGCAGCCAAACCGGCAAGTCGGCCACTATTCAGATTGAAGACGTGCGTCTTGAGCGCCGTGAACAAGAGATGGAACCGATATTGCCCAGCCAGATTACGGCCCAGACCAGTAGTATCCCCAATCAGGATCAGAAGCCGCGTCCGCTCCACTGGCAACAGAGCCGCGATCAGGTCAAGCCACGAACCCAAACCAAGGGGGATCAGTCGACACAAGTTCTGACTCGGCTCGCAAAGAAATTCCAGTCAACGATTTATAAAGGGCAGGAAGCCAACATAGACGCTATCGATTTACCCTTGGTGGTCTATTTAGGAACTGGGCGCCTCTGGTATCAGGGGCGCTATACCTCTGAAGCAAAAGATAAAAAGCTCGATACCAGCGTGTTTTCCCGCCTTTGGGGCTACCAGAACTGTCTAACGGCAACCTCTAGCTATAAGCAGTTTGAAACCTGGTATGGCTGGGTATTTCGCAGTTATCGCGAGCTGCAAATCGATCAGCTGGAGAATCGACTTAAGAAGCCGGATCAGAGTGCGCTGGCCAACTTCGCGGCTGCCATTGAAGTCGTGCAGCGTGCCATCAACACCCTCACAACTTCGCTGACCGGCTGGCGGGATCTGCAATACCGCTCCAGCATGGGCCAGCAACTGGTGATGGAGCATCCCGAACTGGGCTATATGCCGCTTTCCCTGCTCAGCGATGGTCTGCGTAATATGGTTGCCATGGTGTCGGATATTGCCTTTCGCTGTATCAAGCTCAACCCTCATTTAGGTGTGGATGCGGCGCACAAAACCCAAGGCATCGTACTGATCGATGAAGTGGACATGTTCCTTCACCCAGCGTGGCAGCAGACAGTATTGGCCTCGTTGCAGCAGGCATTTCCCAATCTCCAATTTATCGTCACCACCCATAGCCCGCAGGTAATCAGCACTGTGCGTACCGAATCAATTCGAGTATTGGGTGAGGATGTCAATGGCAATGCGATTGCCGCAATCCCTCTAGCTAACACCTACGGTGAGCCGAGTAATAATGTCTTGCGCACGGTCATGCTGGTTGATCCTCAGCCACCGATTGACGAAAAAAGTTTATTGCTTCGCTTGACCGAGCTAGTCGATCAAGGATTGGGCGATGAGGAAGAAGCCAAGGGACTGATGGCTCAATTGCTGATGGTGCTGGGGGCTGGGCACCCACAGTTACAACGATTGCAGCGCAGTATCGCCCGTCAACAATGGCTGAAAGGATTGGATGCAAAGCAATGAGATATGTCAACCAATCTGGTTTGCATGTGCATGGCCTAGCAATGGCTCATCAAACACCACCACACACACAGGAACAAGCGACAAGCCGTTGGTCCTCTTTTGGCCACAAGCGCGAACTATTGTCCCGGTTATGCAACCAGCAATATCAACTTTGTTGCTACAGCGAGGTGCGCGCTGATCTACTGGGGCTTGATTATCACATCGAACATGTAGAGAACAAAAGCCAAGTGCCTACCCGCACCTTTGATGAAACCAATCTCGCCGCAAGTGCGTTCAGCTCTGACACAGTCTCGTCGAGAGTGAAGGCCGATGTTTTTGGTGGCCATGCGGTGGGTAAACAAGCTGGCGTGGAGATGGCTCGGTTTGTTCACTGTTACCAACCAGATTGTGCGCGCTATTTTGCCTATATGTCGGATGGTCGAGTGGTACCCTCCATTCATTTGAATGCAGGTGAGCAACAGCGGGCTCAATACAGCATCGACTTGCTCAACCTGAATAGCCCTTACTTGGTGAATTTACGCCAGCAATGGTGGGACGAGCTAGAGCAACTCCAAGAAGAACATCTCACGAAAGGCTGGGATCTTAATCAGCTATTACACCTTGATTTAGTGCCGACGGCGCATCATCAGCTAAACCATTTTTTTTCACTGACTCGCCAATTCTTCGGCCCTGTCGCCGAAACAGTATTGCAGCGTGAGGCCCCAGAACTCGTATGACTCAAATCAAATCCCCCAAAAAACTGATCGAAGTGGCCTTGCCGCTGGATGATATCAACGCTGCTGCGGCGCGCGAGAAATCCATTCGTCATGGTCACCCTTCTACATTGCATCTGTGGTGGGCACGTCGCCCCTTGGCTGCGGCGCGGGCGGTGATCTTCGCCCAGATGGTCAATGACCCCGGCTATCAGCAGGGGGCGGGGTTTAAGTACGGGGTCAACAAGCAGGAAGCCGCCAAAAAGCGCGAGAAGTTGTTTAATATCCTGCGCGAGCTGGTGAAGTGGGAGAACACCAATAACGAGGCTGTGCTCGAAGAGGCCCGTGAGGCCATCCGGGAGAGCTGGCGCGAGATCTGCGCATTAAATAAGGATCACCCACAGGCTGCCGAGCTATTCAATCCCGAGCAACTGCCGGGGTTTCACGATCCTTTCGCCGGTGGCGGTGCCCTGCCGCTCGAAGCCCAGCGGCTGGGGCTGGCATCTCACGCCTCCGATCTCAACCCGGTGGCGGTTACCATCAATAAGGCGATGATCGAGATCCCGCCCAAATTTGCCGGACGCGAGCCGGTGGGGCCTCTGCCTGCCAGCGATAAGCTCAGCAAGAAAAAAGCCACCAAGGATGCTTTCGAGGATTGGTCCGGTGCCCAGGGGCTGGCGGAGGATGTGCGCCGCTACGGCGCCTGGATGCGCGACGAGGCCGAGAAGCGCGTTGGCCATCTCTACCCCAAGGTGCTGGTGACCGAAGCCATGGTGGCGGAGCGGCCGGATCTTAAGTCCTATCTGGGCGAGGAACTCACCGTCATCGCCTGGCTCTGGGCCCGTACCGTAAAAAGCCCTAACCCGGCATTCTCCCATGTGGCGGTGCCGCTTGCCTCCACCTTTATCCTTTCCTCCAAGGCTGGCAAAGAGGTCTATGTTGAACCTGTTATTGAGGGGGATAGTTATCGTTTTGCCATTAAGGTGGGTACACCACCTGAATCGGCCAAAGGTGGTACCACTGCGGGCAAGCGAGCCGCCTTCATTTGCCTGATGTCAGGTTCTCCTGTTGATTACAAACATATCCGCAGTGAAGGCAGTGCGGGGCGTATGGGGCAACGGCTGATGGCAATTGTCGCCGAAGGCAAAAAGGGGCGGGTTTATCTATCCCCAACAGATGAGCAACTTGCTGCAGCGCTGCAAGCGAGACCTGAGTGGTCACCAGAAATGTCCCTGCCCAATAACCCACGCGATTTTAAAACGCCTAACTACGGTTTGGATAAATTTGGTGACCTGTTCACTCCGCGCCAATTAGTCGCGCTGACTACTTTCTCCGATCTGGTTGCTGAGGCCATTGCCCGCTGCCGTGAGGATGCGCTCTCAGCTGGAATGGCCGACGATGGTATTGGCCTTGATGCGGGTGGCTTAGGCGCCACTGCTTATGCACAGGCAGTGGGGCTGTTTCTTGGTTTTGGCCTTAGTCGCGCATCAGATGCTTGGAGTGCTCAAGTTACATGGCGAAATCAGGTTGATGCAACACGGAATACCTTTGCTCGGCAAGCAATTCCAATGACATGGGATTTTGCAGAGGTTAATCCATTCTCTGATTCTTGCGGGAACTGGACAGGTAATTCAACAGAATGGGTTCAAAAAAGTCTAGAGCATTTGCCACTTAACCCGATACATGGGATCGCGATCCAGGCTGACGCGCAAACACAGATAATTAGTCGAAATAAGGTGATTTCTTCTGATCCCCCCTATTACGATAATATTGGCTATGCCGATTTATCGGACTTTCATGTACAGAACCTTAAGCGGCAAGCGAATTAATAATACCGTCTAACGTGTTGTTTTGCTTGGATTTTCTCTGCCTACTCTTTTTGCCGTTTTTGGATAAATACACCATTGCCCACTCCAACTTCTCTGTTATTTCCTGCCACG
>NZ_JALIHH010000150.1:0-297 GCF_022869435.1 Aeromonas sp. LsrichE-8G | reverse complement strand
CAAGGCTCCCGTTTTCAAGAAGAAAAGCGACAACCGCGACTCAATCCGCTTCGTCAACTTTGACAAGTATTGCCGCCTTGAAAAAGGTCGCGTGAAGCTTCCTGCCGGGCTGGCGTGGGTCAAGTTTCGCCAGTCCCAGCCAGTTGCAGGAAAAATTAAAAACGCGACCGTCAGCCAAGCAGCCGGGCACTGGTATATCTCCTTTCAGGTCGAGCAGGAGACGTCCGAGCCAATTCACCCCTCCGGCTCAATGGTCGGGCTGGATGCGGGGATCGCCAAGCTCGCAACCCTGTCAGA
>NZ_JALIHH010000149.1:0-338 GCF_022869435.1 Aeromonas sp. LsrichE-8G | reverse complement strand
CCGGCAGGAAGCTTCACGCGACCTTTTTCAAGGCGGCAATACTTGTCAAAGTTGACGAAGCGGATTGAGTCGCGGTTGTCGCTTTTCTTCTTGAAAACGGGAGCCTTGGCGGCGAGTTTTTTATCAAAGCAGCGCATCCACGCGCCATGCAAGTCTTTGAGTTTCTGCTGGAGGTTGTCGGTATATGCCTCTGTCAGAAAGGCCATTTCTGGGTCTTTCTTCCAACTGGTGAGCATCCGGTTCAGCTCAAAGGCAGAAGGTAGTTTTTCGCCAGCATCCAGAATGCGCTTTGTCTCTGCCAGCCCGTGATTCCAGACATAACGAGCACAACCGCCCAA
>NZ_JALIHH010000148.1:0-10416 GCF_022869435.1 Aeromonas sp. LsrichE-8G | reverse complement strand
TGACGGTATAACCTGGCCAGAAGGAGGCAATATCAATATGATGCACGGCGACAGCAGGGTGATGGTGGTGGTGTGTTTGGAGACAGCCAGTTTACCAGCACCCTGTCTGTCAACTTCCACTTCCCCAAGATCCCGCGAAGAACCATAAAAAAACCGGCCCCCCGAAGGGGGCCGGTTCATCACAATCCGGCAAGACGGCAGACTCAGGCGTCCAGTTCCACCAGCGCCTTGGCCAGCTCGATGGGCTCGAGCTCCTGGCCTTCCAGATCGGCGTTCCAGTTCGGGCCGACCAGCACGTCGTCCTCGTCCAGATCGTTGATCCAGATGTCCAGGAACTCTTCGAGCTCGATCACTTCCGGCTCGTAATCCGCCCACTCGTCCACGCAGTGCAGGCGGGCATCCCCTTCGGCGGACCAGAGCGGCATCACGTCCGCATCTTCGAACTCGGCGGAGCGGCACACCACCCAGTCTTCACCGTAGCGCAGACCCCACACCTGACCCGACTCGCGGACTTCTTCGATGAACAGCTGGAAATTGGCGTCAAGATTGTCAGTTAGTTTGCTCATGGGGTCTCTCTCTTGCAAAGCAATGGCAGGCTGTCGGCCAGGGCTGGCCGAGAATGGGGCAGATGGTGTCCCAAAAGCCCCCCAGACTCAAGCCTTATCCCGAAAAAGCGGGGATAAAGGCCGTCAGATGCGATATTTCGCCACCAGGGCCCCCAGCTCGTCGCAGGCCAGCGCCAGTTGCCCGGATGCCTGCTCGGTCAGCCGGTTCTGGGCCAGGGCATCCGCCGCCAGCTGGGTGATGGCCACCAGCCGCTGGTTGATCTCCTCCGCCGCCCGGCTCTGCTCCGCCGCCGCCGTGGCAATCTGCCCATTCATGGCAGTAATGGTGTGGACGGATCCATCGATGGCATTGATGGCGACATCCGCATCGCCGGCCCTGTCCGCCGTCGCGCGGGAGAGCTGCTGCAACTGGCTGATGCCGCTGACCACCTTGCCGGCCCCCTCCTGCAGCCGCTGGATCATCTGCCGGATCTCGTCGGTGGAGCTGTGGGTGCGGGTCGCCAGGGTACGCACCTCATCGGCGACCACCGCAAAGCCGCGCCCCTGCTCCCCGGCCCGTGCCGCTTCAATGGCGGCGTTGAGGGCCAGCAGGTTGGTCTGCTCCGCCACCCCGCGAATGACGTCGAGCACGGAGCCAATCTGCTGAGTCTCCTGCTCGAGGCGGCTCACCGCCTGTACCGTCTCCACCATCTCGTCCGCCAACTGGCTGATGGACTCCCGGGTCTGGACCACCACCTCGCGGCCATGCTGGGCCAGATTGAGGGCCGAATCCGCCGCGTCGGCGGCCTGGGCCGCGTGCTGGCCCACTTCGCGGCTGCTCACCGTCATCTGCTCCATGGCGCTGGCCACCCGCAGGGTATCCTGCTCCTGGCCGGTGACGATGGCGCCGGTACGCTCCACCACCTCGGCCAGCTGGTGGGCATGCACCCGGTTTTGATCCGCTATCTGCTGGCTGCGGGCCACCAGCTGCGCCATCTGGCTGGCGAAGAGGTTGAAGTTGATGCTGAGCTGGCTCAGCTCGTCACGCCCCGACTCCGGCAGACGTACCCGCAGATCCCCCTCCCCCCTGGCGATGTTGCCAAGGGCCGAGACCGAGCGGGAGAGGGGCACGACGATGCTGCGCACAATGAGGCCAACCACGGCAAACAGCAGGAGGGCCAGCACCAGCCCGATCCCCAGCAGGGTGTGCAGCACCTCCCGGTACTGGGCCTCGACGTCGTCCACATAGACGCCGGTGCCGATGATCCAGTCCCAGGGGGCGAAGCGCTTAATGTAGGAGATCTTGCGTACCGGCTCGTCCACCCCCGGTTTGGGCCAGTAGTAGGCCACCTCCCCCGCGCCCTGGGCCCGGGCCAGATCGGCGAAGGCGACGAACAGCCTGAGCCCCTGCTTGTCCTCCACCCCGGAGAGATCCTTGCCGTCCAGCTCGGGTTTCATGGGGTGCATCACCATGGTGGGGTGGCTGTCGTTGATCCAGAAGTAGTCCTCCTCGCCATAGCGCAGCCCCCTGAGCAGCGCCAGCGCCTCGGCCTTGGCGCTCGCCTCGTCCAGCTCCCCCTTGCGCACTCTGGCCTCCAGTCCCGCCACCAGGCTGTAGGCGGTCTCGACCTGGGCCCGGGTCTGGCGGCTCTTCTCCCCCATCAACCCCTGGTGATAGACCTGCAGGGAGAAGAACAGCAGCAGTCCCAGCAACGCCAGCACCATCAGGGTCACCAGCGACAGGCGCCGCCCGATACTCCATTGTCTCAACATACCCTCGCCCCGCATCCGCTACATGTCGTTAACACAAGGTATGCCGCCGCGACGCGGGCTGTCCACGATGTCAGCAAAAACGATGCCAAAAACATGATCCAGCCCCAAAAACAAGAAAGGGTGCCCAGTGGCACCCTTTCTCGTGGTCGACAGGAAGAGGTATCACCGCTCCCAGTACACCTCTTCCAGGCTGTCTTCCTTCTCCGGCAACCCGCGGGAGAGGCGCGGGCTGCTCTGGGCCAGCACCTCGTAGCTCACCCGGTTGGCGTACTTGCACACCTGGGCCAGAGAGGAGTAGGTCAGGAATTCCGAGAGATGCTTGGCGGAGTTCGGCACGTTCATGCGGTGGTAGGCGTTCGCCACCATGTCGTGCAGCACGGCGGACAGCGCCCCGTCCCCTGCCCCGTTGGTGTTCTTGATCTTCTCCGGCCCGCCCATGTAGGGGGAGATGTGGGAGTAGATACGCGCAGGCTTGCGGCACTTGTCCCGGGCCATGGGGCGGCTGAACTCGTACATGTTGAATTCGGGGATGACGCCGGGCAGCAGGGTGTGGGTGGTCTCGCGCTTGTAGTCCTCGTCGGTGTAGCTCGCCATGTAGAGGCCGATGGGGCCGGCGGTGCAGAGCACCATGTCCGCCCAGTCCAGCGCCTTGTCGGCCGCGCCGAGGGGATCCTTTATCCCGGTCAGGGCCTCCGCCTCGTCCTCGTTCATGGCGAGCACGGTCACGTTCTCGCTGATGAAATCGCGCCACCACTGGGGATTCTCGTCGATGACGAAGCGGGTGCCCAGGGTCAGCACCACGGGCACCCCGGCCTCACGGGCATAGCGCACCGCGGCCATGGCGGCCTCCTTCATGGGGGTGCCGTCGGCGCCGCGCACCAGGTAGGCGGTGATCACCAGGGCCGAGGCCTCCTTGATGATGGTCTCGGGGATGTGGTCCACATCCAGGTGATCCATCTTGCCGGCGTTGATGCCAAAGCTGCGCTCTCCCCCTTCGGTGATGAAGGTGAAGCAGCGCCCGACCGGGCCGTCCACCGGCTGCAGGTAGTCGAGGTTGACCCGGGAGGAGGTGTTGCACAGATAGCGGTAGGCATAGCTGCCGATGCGGATGTCCTGGCTCATGACGCCAAGCAGGATGGAGTGGGAGTCCGCCAGCACGGAATAGTTGTGCATGGTGTTGCCGATGGTGCCGCCGGCAAATTCGCTCACCACCATGTTGTTGGCCTTGAGCTCGTCGTAGACCAGCTCCGCCACCTCGTCGGAGATGAGCATGGAGTGGCCCTTGCTCAGGCCGTACCGGTTCAGGAAGTCTTCGTCCACATGGGCTTCGATATCCACCAGAGTCTGATCGATGCCCACTACATAGGCCTTGCCCAGTTCGGTGAGCTGGGAATTCTGCGGGATCAGGGGATCACGTCTGTCGACCGGGAAGTAGTGTTTGGACTTGCGCTGACCGGGAAATTTCATGGCAATCTTCTGTGCTCTGGGGAAAAGAGGGGCGGGATTTTAACACAATCCACCACGCCGAAAAGTCGCACGATTGAATTTTGAGGTCAGTATAGACAAGGGTTTGCGAGGAAAACGTTTGACTTGGCTACCACAAAAAACCACCCCGTGGCGGGGTGGTGTTGCGGGATGACATTCAGCTTGCCGAGAGCCCCTGCACCAGGGCCAGCACCGAGAAAATCCCCAGCGCCAGCCAGAAGAAGAGGGTGCCGAAGAGGCGCGGCATGTTGGGAGCCCTGGGGATCTGGATGCCGATGGCATGCAGGATGCGACCCACCAGCAGCAGCACACCGCCCAGGTGCAGCCAGAGCGCCCCGACCCCCGCCAGCTCGCACAGGGCCATCAGCAGCAGGGTGAGGGGCACGTACTCGGCAAAGTTGCCGTGGGCGCGGATCGCGGCCAGCATCTCGGGGGCTTCCCCCTCCCCTATCATCACCCTGAACTGGGCGCGGCGCTTGACCACCCAGAAGGAGAGCAGCAGGAACAAGAGCCCGAGCAGGCCGGCGTAAATCAGCGTGATATGCATCATCAGGACACTCCTTTATCGTTGAATCCGAACGTCCGCCACGTCGGGCACCGGATGAGAACGGCAATCATGCCAGCTCGCGACAGATGAGGGAAACCATCATGCGGATATGGGCCTGATCGCTGTTGAGGGCCGGGATGTATTCAAACTGCTCGCCACCGGCGGCCATGAAGATCTCCCGGTTCTGCACCTGGATCTCCTCCAGGGTCTCGAGGCAATCCGCCGAAAAGGCCGGGCAGATGACATCCAGCCGCTTGACGCCGCGAGAGGGCAATTCGCCCACGGTCAGGTCCGTGTAGGGCTTGAGCCACTCCTCCTTGCCAAAGCGGGACTGGAAGCTCGCGGTCCACTGCTCCGGGGCCAGCCCCAGCGCCTCCGCCAGCAGGGCGGCGGTGCGCCTGCACTGATGACCATAGGGATCCCCTTCCCGCTCGTAGCGCTCGGGAATGCCGTGGAAGGACATCAGCAGATGCTCCCCCTGGCCGTGCTGCTCCCAGTGGCGACGCACGCTCATGGCCAGCGCCTGGATGTACTCCGGGTGGGCATGGTAATCGCGGATGAGCCGCACCACCGGCAGATTGCGCTCGGTTTTCATCGCCCTGGCCCAGGCGTCGAACACCGAGGCGGTGGTGCTGACCGAATACTGGGGATAGAGCGGCAGCAGGATCACCCGGTTGACCCCCTGGGCCTTGAGGGCCTGCCAGCCATCGGCCAGCGACGGGGCGCCATAGGTCATGGCGAGCGCCACCGGCACCTCGACCCCTTCCCGCTTGAGCTCGTGCTCCAGGGCCGCGCGCTGCTGCTGGCTGATGACCATCAGGGGGGAGCCCTGCTCGGTCCACACCTGCTGATAGAGCTTGGCCACCTTGGGGGAGCGGGTCGGCAGGATGATGAAATGAAGCAGGGGGCACCAGAGGTAGCGCGGCAGGTCGACGACCCGCTGATCGTGCAGAAACTGGCTGAGAAACGCCTTGACCGCCGCCGTGGTCGGCGCGGCCGGGGTACCCAGATTGACCAGCAAGATCCCGGTTTTCGTGGTCACGTTAGCATCCTGTCGTTCTGTGTCGTGGGAATGGAATGCAAGAAAGGGCCCGGTATGGACCCTTTTCTCACTCTCGTAGCCAGCCGGCGAACGGCTGCGTCCTGCCGGCCCTGAATGGCTTAACCGAGAATGGCGGCCAGTTGCTGGCTGACCAGATCCACCGGCTGGGTGCCGTCGATCTTGACGTAACGGGTGTTACCCGCTTCCGCTTCTTTGCCGTAGAAACCGATGAGCGGCGCGGTCTGCTGATGGTAGACATCCAGACGCTTGCGCACTGTGGTCTCTTCGTCGTCGGCACGGATCACCAGATCCTCGCCGGTCACGTCATCCTTGCCTTCCACTTTCGGCGGGTTGAACACCACGTGGTAGGTACGGCCGGAGCCGGAGTGCACGCGGCGGCCGCTCATGCGCTTGACGATCTCTTCGTCCGGCACGTCGAACTCCAGCACGAAGTCCACGGTCACACCGGCATCCTTCATGGCTTGCGCCTGGGGAATGGTGCGGGGGAAGCCGTCCAGCAGGAAGCCGTTGGCGCAATCCGGTTGCGCGATGCGTTCTTTGACCAGGCCGATGATGATGTCGTCGGAGACGAGCTGACCTGCGTCCATCACGGCTTTGGCCTTGAGGCCCAGCTCGGTACCCGCCTTGATCGCCGCACGCAGCATGTCGCCGGTGGAGATCTGCGGAATACCGTGTTTTTCCATGATGAACTGAGCTTGGGTACCCTTGCCGGCGCCCGGAGCTCCCAACAGAACAATGCGCATACACGCTCCTAGTTGATTGGTTATTCAATTCTTGAGAAGGCAAAAAACTACACGTTTTCGCCCGTATTAACAAGCTCGCCCCGTGTGAGTGGCCAGATTATCACCACACTCCCGCCCCGTCTCTGCGACCAAAGACGCAGACGACGACCACGAAAAATGATTGAAAATGCAGCAGCGCACCAGAGGGGAACGGCCAAAAAAAAGCCCACTGTCATGCAGTGGGCCAATCACAATCACATCACGCCTGGAGTAGCAGACGGTTGATACGGGAGACGAAGCTCGCCGGATCATTGAGGCCGCCCTGCTCCGCCAGCTGGGCCTGCTCGTGCAGGAGGGAGACCCACTCGCCAAACAGGCTCTCATCCTCGATGGTGCCGAGCTTCTTCACCAGGGCATGGTCCGGGTTGAGCTCCAGGATGTACTTCTGCTCCGGCACCGGTTGACCGGCGGCGCGCATCAGCTTGATCATCTGGGTGCTCATGCCGTGGGCGTCGGTGACGATGCAGGACGGCGAGTCGGTCAGACGGTGGGTGACGCGCACCTCTTTCACCGCCTCCCCGAGGCTCTTCTTGACCCGCTCCACCAGACCGGCGTTGGCTTTTTCGGCCTCTTCCTGCGCCTGCTTGGAGGCGTCGTCTTCCAGATCCCCGAGATCCAGTTCGCCACGGGTGACGGAGACCAGCTGCTTGCCGTCGAACTCGGTCAGGTGGCTCATCAGCCACTCGTCCACCCGCTCCCACATCAGCAGCACTTCGACGCCCTTCTTGCGGAAGATCTCGAGGTGCGGGCTGTTCTTGGCAGCGGCATAAGAGTCGGCGGTGATGTAGTAAATCTTCTGCTGACCTTCCTTCATGCGGCCAACGTAATCCTCGAGCGACACGGTCTGGGCTTCGCCCTCGCCGGCGGTGCTGGCAAAGCGCAAGAGCTTCGCGATCTCTTCCCGGTTGGCGTAATCCTCGGCCGGGCCCTCTTTGAGCACATTGCCGAACTCGCTCCAGAACTTGGCGTACTTCTCGCCATCCTCTTTCGCCAGCTTGTTGAGCATGGTGAGCACGCGCTTGGAGCAGGCCTTGCGCAGGGAGGCGGTCACCTTGTTGTCCTGCAGGATTTCACGGCTGACGTTGAGCGGCAGATCGTTGGAATCCAGCACCCCTTTCACGAAGCGCAGGTAGGTCGGCATGAACTGCTCGGCGTCGTCCATGATGAAGACGCGCTGCACATAGAGTTTCAGGCCGTGCTTCTGCTCGCGGTTGTAGAGATCGAACGGCGCGCGGGCCGGGATGTAGAGCAGGCTGGTGTACTCCTGGGCCCCTTCCACCCGGTTGTGACCCCACAGGAGCGGGTCTTCGAAGTCGTGGGCGACGTGCTTGTAGAACTCCTGATACTCCTCGTCCTTGATATCTTTCGGGTTACGGGTCCACAGTGCAGTGGCGCGGTTGACCTGCTCCCACTCCCCCGGGGTGCCGACGATGGTTTCACCATCCTCTTCGCGATCCGGCGTGCCCTCTTTGTACATTTCCACCGGCACGCTGATGTGGTCGGAATATTTGCTGACCACGGAACGCAGACGCCAGTCGTCCAGGAACTCCTCTTCATCGCTGCGCAGGTGCAGGATGACGTCGGTGCCGCGACCAGCTTTGGTCACGTCAGCCACGGTGAAGGAGCCTTCCCCTTGTGATTCCCACTGCACGCCCTGCTCCGGCGCGGTGCCGGCGGCGCGGGAGACCACGGTCACCTTGTCGGCCACGATGAAGGCGGAGTAGAAGCCCACCCCGAACTGGCCGATCAGCTGGGAATCCTTGCCCTGGTCACCGGAGAGGTGCTTGAAGAACTCGGCGGTGCCGGACTTGGCGATGGTGCCCAGGTGCTCGATCACCTGGTCACGGGTCATGCCGATGCCGTTGTCCGAAATGGTCAGGGTCTTGTTCTCTTTGTCCACCACCAGGCGCACGCGCAACTGGCCGTCGTTTTCGAACAAAGAGGCATCGGAAAGCGCCTTGAAGCGCAGCTTGTCCGCCGCATCGGAGGCGTTGGAAATCAGCTCGCGCAGGAATACTTCTTTGTTGGAGTAGAGGCTGTGAGCCATCAGGCTCAGCAGTTGTTTGACTTCAGTCTGAAAGCCGTGGGTTTCGGCGTGAACACTTTGGGTCATCGACCAGTCCTCAAAACGTCGGGTTGAACAGATTCCCAAGCTAGATGGGGTTGGCCTTTCAAATATCAAGGGGCTTGCGTGCAAACTTGAGAGCAAATTTGCACACAAGCCCCTCGCTTGGCCCACACAGGCAACCCCCTCCCGGCCTCCCCCTTCACAAGGGGGAGGTGCACTGCCATCCCCTGTCTGGCGAGGAGGGTCAGATTGGGATCGAGCGTGGAGCCAATGGCGGGGTCAGCCTTGCTCTCCCCTGCCAAGGGGAGGACTGAGGTGGGGTTCGTTGCTTTCTCCCCTGCCAAAGGGAGGAGTGGAGCAAGATCCATTGCTCCCTCCCCTATCAAGGGGAGGGCCGGGTTGGGTTCGTTGCTTTCTTCCCTGCCAAAGGGAGGAGTGGGGCAAGATCCATTGCTCCCTCCCCTGCCAAGGGGAGGAGTGGGGCAAGATCCATTGCTCCCTCCCCTGCCAAGGGGAGGGCCGGGGTGGGGTCCGTGGTGTCTTTAGCTCAGGCGCTGGCGCCCCATCAGGGAGTGGGAGAGCGTGGTGCCATCCACCAGCTCCAGCTCCCCGCCCACCGGCACGCCGTGGGCGATGCGGCTCACCTCCACCCCGGCGGTGCGTGCCATGTCGGCGATGTACCAGGCGGTGGCATCCCCCTCGATGGTGGGGTTGGTGGCGAGGATCAGCTCCTTGATCTGCTCCTCCTTGAGGCGGCGCTCCAGGATATCGAGCCCCAGCTCCTCGGGGCCGATGCCGTCAAGGGGCGACAGGTGGCCCATCAGCACGAAGTAACGGCCGGAGAACTGGCCGGTCTGCTCGATGGCCGCCACGTCCGCCGGGCTCTCCACCACGCAGAGCAGGCCGTTCTCCTCACGCTTGGGATTGGCGCAGATCTCGCAGCGATCGTTCTCGGTAAAGGTGCGGCAGTGGCTGCAATGACCTATTTCGGTGAGCGCCCGGTTGAGCAGGGAGGCCAGACGCAGACCACCGCTGCGCTCGCGCTCCAGCAGGGTGAACGCCATGCGCTGGGCGGACTTGGGGCCCACGCCCGGCAAGACCTGCAGCGCCTTCATCATCTCATCGAGCAGGGGACTGAATTTCATGGGGATATCCTTTAAAGCCGCGCCGAAGGAGTGATTCGACCCGCTTGCCTGAAGCGGCGCCGACTCCTCCATCCGAACCTATCTTGTTGGCGCAGGACTATACCCGAGCCGGCCCCGAGCGCCAATGGCCGATCCCGCCACAGTGCCTGACGGCCCAACATCACCCCGGTCGGGGCGCAGCATTGAGCGGCAACCTCCCTTTCCCCTCTTCCCACAACCCAGATCACACCATGATTGCCAAACCAATTCCGGGGAAACCGGGAAACCCTCCCAGATTGCCCCAACTCACTCCCCACCAGCCTCCAGACAAGCCAGCACGGCCAGAAACCAGGCCCACATTGTTTGGTTTTTCTATTCGATAACCAGTTATCGTTTAACAAAACCAAACAATGAATGCCCTCTTGAGGTCCCGATTTATGACGTTGCGCCGGTTTTCAACGGCTCCCCCTTCTGTTTTTTCACTAGCCGATTAGTATGACTCACGCGACAACCAGCTCCGTTGAGGCCGTTACTAGGGAAGGTGCGAATAAGCGGGGAAATTCTTCTCGGCTGACTCAGTCATTTCATTTCTTCATGTTTGAGCCGATTTTTTCTCCCGTAAATGCCTTGAATCAGCCTATTTAGACCGTTTCTTCGCCATTTAAGGCGTTATCCCCAGTTTTTAGTGAGATCTCTCCCACTGACGTATCATCTGGTCCACCCGAAACAGGTTGACCAGGGTGAATAACATCGCCAGTTGGTTATCGTTTTTCAGCAACCCCTTGTATCTGGCTTTCACGAAGCCGAACTGCCGCTTGATGATGCGAAACGGGTGCTCCACCTTGGCCCGGATGCTGGCTTTCATGTATTCGATGTTGATGGTCGTTTTGTTCTTGCGTGGATGCTGTTTCAAGGTTCTTACCTTGCCGGGGCGCTCGGCGATCAGCCAGTCCACATCCACCTCGGCCAGCTCCTCGCGCTGTGGCGCCCCTTGGTAGCCGGCATCGGCTGAGACAAATTGCTCCTCTC
>NZ_JALIHH010000147.1:0-734 GCF_022869435.1 Aeromonas sp. LsrichE-8G | reverse complement strand
TGAACAGTGATTCCGGGATGTTGAACACTGTTTCCGGAAAGGAGGGGCGAAGTGTTCAGGTTGAACCGGAATGAGCGTTCACATTGGTCCGGAAATGGTGTTCACGTTGAATCGGAATTGGTGTTCATGATCGGCCGGAATATGCACATAAACAGGGCAAAGCTCTCTTTACGCAGCTGATTGTGAAACGGTTTGTAAGAAACCTGATGCTCTTTCGTCAGCTGCAAGGCATTGAAATGACGGTGTAAGCTGGCAATGTCATTGACCTGGTCGCCCCCCATGGCCCGCAACAGTGCAGGTACGAGCATGGCAGGGGTAATGGCGCGCTGACGCAGACAAAACTTGCAGAGCCGAGCAATGCGCTCGAGTGCGGCGGGAGCCAGGAGTTGCTCCAGATAGTGATTAGCATTAATAATGGTCATAGGCTTCGCGCGTGTTGATTTTGTTTGGCGATAAAATTAGATCACAAACGAAGCCTTTTTTATATCTATTTCAATTGGTTGGCGCTAAAGATCCTGTACATGATATGGAGCTAACGCTCCTGGGAATTTTGGTAAATTAATAAATGCGATCGTTAATGAGCGCTGGTTCATGTACAGAACCTTAAGCGGCAAGCGAATTAATAATACCGTCTAACGTGTTGTTTTGCTTGGATTTTCTCTGCCTACTCTTTTTGCCGTTTTTGGATAAATACACCATTGCCCACTCCAACTTCTCTGTTATTTCCTGCCACG
>NZ_JALIHH010000146.1:2055-4384 GCF_022869435.1 Aeromonas sp. LsrichE-8G | reverse complement strand
AGGCAGTGGATACTGAACATGCTGAAGCAAAACAAATCACGTAATCTAAGCATGGCCAACAAGCGCAGGCTCTGCTGTCTGAATGAACAATATTTGTTCGAATGTATGGGGTTGTTCAAAGTATAAACACTGATGCGTCAGCCCTGGATTTACGCCTCGTTCACTTTTATCTTTTTCGCGCTGGAAGCCGCGATCATGTCGATGGCGTTGGAACTGCTGTTGGGCATTCCACTATTTTGGGGCTATATCATCAGTGCGGTGGCCGTGATCCCCCTCGTGCTCTTTGGCATCACCAATATCAGCCGTTTTCAGATGTTGTCGCAGCCACTGTGGCTGACGATGCAGATCGTTCCTTTGTTCTATGTATTCAGCCACCCCGACTCACAACTCGACAGTTGGCTGGCTTACACGGGTATTAATCAACATGGTGGCAGCTTTAACTGGTTACTGTTTGGCAGCGCATCCGCCGTATTACTGGCAGTCATTGCCCAATTAGGCGAGCAAGTCGACTTTCTGCGTTTTCTGCCAGAGCAAAAAAAAACAGGTCGTCTCAAATGGTGGTTGGCGATGTTATTTGGCGGGCCGGGTTGGATGCTATTTGGTGCAGCCAAACTCGCCCTTGGCAGCTATCTGGCGTGGCTGGCCATCAGTCATGGGTTTTACCCCAAAGAAGCAAGTGACCCTGCGCATATGTACCTAAATGCATTTAGTTATATGACGGAAAACACCAAGCTGGCGCTGCTGGCTGCCGGTGTATTTGTCATTATGTCACAGCTTAAAATCAACGTCGCGAATGCCTATGCTGGCTCATTAGCCTGGTCGAACTTCTTCTCTCGGCTGACCCACAACCATCCGGGCCGTGTGGTCTGGATGGTGTTTAATGTCGTCATTGCGCTCTTATTGATGGAGCTCGGCATCTACCAGCTGCTGGAAAAAACCCTGCAAGTTTATTCCGTATTGGTATTGGCGTGGATCGGCAGTTTAGTTGCCGACTTACTGATCAACAAACCGCTGGGTTTAAGCGCGCCGGGTATCGAGTTTAAACGCTCGAAACTGTATGACATTAATCCGGTTGGTCTTGGCTCGATGATCATTGCGTCATCCATTGGAATAGCCGCCCACCTCGATGTGTTTAATGAAGCCATCAAAGCGTTTGCTTCCTATATCGCTTTTGCCTTGCCATTTATCACCGCACCGCTGATTGCGTGGCTAACCAAGGGCAAATTTTATCTGGTCAACGCCAAGACTCACATTCATACACATCACGATCATGAACTCGCCTGTTCTGTGTGTGAAAATGCTTACGAGCCGGAAGATATGACCCATTGCCCTGTTTATGGCGGTCACATCTGCTCGCTCTGTTGCTCGCTCGATGTGCGCTGTGAAGATAAATGCCGCCCCCAGGCCACCATACATGAGCAGATACACACACTACTGCATCCGTTTCTTCCAGATGAGTTACTACATAAACTGTCCAGCCCCATCAGTCAGTTTATGATTGTGTTAGCCATCGTCAGCAGTTTTATGGCGGCCATTTTCATGATCGCCTACAGCCAAATTCCCGCGCTGGCACCCGATAACATGCACACCATCACCGGTGGCATGTTCAAAGCGTTCGTGATGCTACTGATTCCGGTTGGCATTATCAGTGGCCTGTTTGTGCTGGCACGTAACACCAGTCGTAATGCCATCACCGAGCTGAAAGCCCACACCCAACTGTTAACTCATGAGATCAGTGCGCACGAGAAAACATCCCGAGAATTAGAACAAGCCAAAAAGTCAGCAGAAACCGCCAATAACGCTAAAAGCCGCTACCTCGCCGGGCTGAGCCATGAATTACGCACGCCGCTGAATGTCTTGCTGGGTTACGCCCAATTATTAAGTGACGATCGCAAGCTGGATCACCAAACCCGTGAATATGCCCACATTTTACGGCGTAACGGGAAACACCTCTCAGACCTGTTGGAAGGGTTACTGGAGATCTCCAAAATTGAAGCGGGTCGTCTTGAGCTGCAACGCGTTGAATTTAATCTGGCAACCATGCTCAATGAGCTGGCCGAGATGTTTAGTATGGAAGCCTCTCAGAAAGGGCTCGAATTTGAATACATCTCCTGCGTGAATCTGCCCGTCTACATCGCCACCGATAAGCAACGCCTACGACAGATACTCATCAACTTGCTGAATAACGCGATCAAATATACTCGTGAAGGGAAAGTGATTTTCCGCGTCACTTACCGCAATCAGGTAGCTCGTTTCTCCGTACAAGACACTGGCATCGGGCTATCCGAGCACGACATCCAGCAGATTTTTAACCCGTTTGAGCGCATTC
>NZ_JALIHH010000146.1:0-1898 GCF_022869435.1 Aeromonas sp. LsrichE-8G | reverse complement strand
TAGAAAGCCCGGTCTCGGTTCCCGTTCTGATTAACCAGAATATTACCGGTTACACTGGCGCACGGCAGACCATTCTGGTGGTTGACGATATTGCCGATCAACGCAATCTGGTGAGTAACATTCTCACACCGCTTGGTTTCAACATACTGCAGGCAAATGGGGCTTCAGAAGCGCTTAAGATGGCAGCGAGCCATACCATTCATCTTTATATTCTTGATATCACAATGCCCGAAGTCAGTGGATGGCAACTGGCGATCCAGCTGCGACAAAAAGGCATCCGCAGCCCAATTATGATGCTTTCCGCGAACATTCATGAGTTGGAAAAAAGCAACGTGCTCGCCAAATATCACAATGATTACCTGAGCAAGCCCATCTCTCGTGAACAACTGTTGACCAAGCTAAGCAATTTATTGCCGGTGGACTGGCTTTTTGAGGAAGAACCCGAGGATAAACCAATCACCACCGGTTTGGATGCAACCGCTGACCCCTCAGCGATCCCTTCGCGTGAAGAGCTAGCACAGTTAATCAATTATGCCGAAATTGGCTTTATGTCTGCATTCCTAAAGAAGCTTGATGAAATTATCCATTCCGGTGCCAGCACAGAGGCTTTTTTCGGTTCGATACGCAGCGATGCATCGCAATGTAAATTTGAAAAAGTCGTACATAACCTGAACGAGTTGATAAATGAGCATTATTGAATTCAGTAACATCATTGTCTTAGTGGTCGATGACTCGCCAGAGTCGCTCGGCATGCTTAACGCCACGCTCAATAAAGCGGGGTTGACTGTGCTGGTGGCGCTCAGTGGTGCACAAGCATTGGCGATTGTGGAAAAAGTGCAGCCCGATGTGGTGTTGCTGGATGCGATCATGCCGGAAATGGACGGGTTTGATACGTGCCAGAAACTGAAAGAAAAGCTCCCCTCCACCCCTATTTTATTTATGACCGGCCTTAACGATTCAGAGCATGTCATTCATGGTTTTGAGGTGGGTGGTGTCGATTACATCACCAAACCGGTTGTGCCAAATGAAGTGCTGGCGCGAATCAAGGTGCACAGCCATAACGCCAAACTGGCGAAATCGGCACAATTTGCCCTCGATTATGCCGGGCAATATGTCTTCTGCGTATCAAAACAGGGGCGCTTGGAGTGGGCTACGCCTTACGCACAAGAGCTGATCGGCAAGATAAATGGCGATATTCTGGAAACGTGGAAAAGCATTCAACCCGACATCGCCCGCTGGATCACATCCGAACATCGGAAAGAACCTCTGCAACTGAACCAGTTTACCCCGCCGATTCAAGCTGAATATGCCGGTGAATATGATCAGCTGCATGCATTGATCCGTTTGGTCACGCCGAAAAAACGCGGTACAGAAGAAGATTTGCAACGCGAACTTAATCTCACTAAACGCGAATCTCAGGTGCTTTATTGGCTCTCTTTCGGCAAAACCAATTGGGAGATCGCCACTATTCTTGAAATGAGCCACAGAACAGTGAACAAACATCTTGAGCAGATCTACAAAAAGCTCAATGTTGATAACCGCACTGCAGCAGCAAGTATTTCACTGCGGTTACTCGATAGCTCACATGCCAGCTAAACGATCTACTCGCGACATTGCTTCACGCATCATTAATGCCGTCAGTAAGCGTCAAATTCTGATCCAGGCAACCGTTGTTAATGGCCGTTCCGAGACGCCTAAAACCCAATCGTCCTACCGAGCTATCCAGATGTCGGAGCCCGTCTATGAAGCATTGCTTCATGTACAGAACCTTAAGCGGCAAGCGAATTAATAATACCGTCTAACGTGTTGTTTTGCTTGGATTTTCTCTGCCTACTCTTTTTGCCGTTTTTGGATAAATACACCATTGCCCACTCCAACTTCTCTGTTATTTCCTGCCA
>NZ_JALIHH010000145.1:0-897 GCF_022869435.1 Aeromonas sp. LsrichE-8G | reverse complement strand
CAGGGCCGAGACTTCACGCAAGGCGAGCGTAAGACGGAAGCAAAAAATCGCAGGAATGAGCAGTGAATATCTGGAAACGGTACTCAATGCGGGTCTCAAAAAACTGGGTGAAATTTAACAAAATGTTCACGCTCTCACCCTGCCGGTGTGCCCCATCTGACGGGCTATCCACTCGATGCTGATCCCCGCCGAGAGCAGTTGGCTTGCATAGGTGTGCCGAAATTGAGATGGCCCCCGATAACGCACCCCAGCAGCCTGACAGAACGGCCTGAAAAACCGCTCACGGAACTCATCAACCGAGGCATAACTGCGCCTTTTGGCGTTGTAGTAAGCCAGCAGGGTGCGTTGTTCACTCATCTGAGTGCGATTGTCCGACCTCGTGACCGTAATCTTCTTAGCCTTACGATGCTCCGCTCATGTACAGGATCTTTAGCTACAACCAATTGAAATAGATAGAAAAAAGGCTTCGTTTGTGATCTGATTTAATCGCAAAAAAAACCGACACGCCCGAAGCCATGACTATTATCAATGCAACCCAGTACCTCAAGCAACTTCTTAGCTCTTCTGAACTCAACCGGATCGGTAAATTTACCGGTTTTTGTCAGCGACTCCGGGATATCCAGCCTGCGAGACTACTCCCGGCTCTGCTCTCAGGGCTTGGTTGCGACAAGGTGGATGGTATTGCTGGTTTGCATCGCCATTTCAATGCGTTGCAGCTCCATGATACTGACCAAATAGCGTATAAACCCTTTTGCATATTCCGGCCGATCATGAACACCAATTCCGATTCAACGTGAACACCATTTCCGGACCAATGTGAACGCTCATTCCGGTTCAACCTGAACACTTCGCCCCTCCTTTCCGGAAACAGTGTTCAACATCCCGGAATCACTGTTC
>NZ_JALIHH010000144.1:0-5518 GCF_022869435.1 Aeromonas sp. LsrichE-8G | reverse complement strand
CTGAAATGACGTGCAGTGACGATTAAAAAGTGTGAAGGCGATCCTGACTATAAAGTTAACTGCATATCACAGGCCTATAAGTATTTGTTTTGTAGGCAAAAAACTATTTTTAATTTTTAACAAAATGTTCACGATCTCGCCCTGCCGGCCTGCCCATGAGGCTTGTCCGAAGGACATCCTGTTATTCCTGTGTCGACGCAGCCCCGGTCATTGCCCGTGAACGCCGCCGCCACTTCCCAGGCTGGCCAGGCTGAGCCTGACCTCCATGCGGTTGCGTCTTGGGGGCGAGGACCCTATCCTGAGCCCCTTGCTCTATTGACCGAGGAGATAGCGGTGCCAAGCTGGACAGAAGGCGGGGAGTGGGGAGAGGGAGAGGCTGGCATGCCAGCCAGGATGGAAGGAGTGGATTCGCAACGAGAGGAGACGGGTGTGCTGACCTGGAAAGATGTGATTGGTTCGGAGAAAGAGCAGGCGTATTTCATGGACACCCTGGCCACCGTCAGGGCCGAGCGGGAGGCGGGCAAGGTGATCTATCCCCCGGCGACCGAGGTATTCAATGCCTTCAAACTGACCGAGCTGGATGACGTCAAGGTGGTGATTCTGGGGCAGGATCCCTATCACGGCCCGGACCAGGCGCACGGCCTCTGTTTCTCCGTCTTGCCCGGAGTGCGCACGCCGCCGTCCCTCGTCAACATCTACAAGGAGATGCAGCGGGATCTGCCGGGTTTTGTCACACCCAATCACGGATTCCTGGAATCCTGGGCCAGACAGGGAGTGCTGCTGCTCAATACGGTGCTGACGGTCCAGGCGGGCATGGCGCACTCTCACGCCCACCTGGGGTGGGAGACCTTTACCGATCGGGTCATCGAGCGGATCAATGCCCATTGCCAGGGAGTTGTCTTCCTGCTGTGGGGCGCTCATGCCCAGAAGAAAGGGCGCTTCATCGACCGGTCGCGCCACCATGTGCTGAGCGCCCCCCATCCCAGCCCGCTCTCTGCCCATCGCGGTTTCATCGGTTGCGGCCACTTCTCCGAGGCCAATCGCCTGCTGGTCCAGCAAGGACGCAGTCCCATCGACTGGCTCTCGGTCTGCGCCGATCCGGCGGCCTGACGCCGTGCATGCACAGGGGAAATGGTGTCCCCTGTGCCTCCTGTGGTGAGAGGCTGGTGCAGCCGCTGTCTGCATCCGACTTGATTGAGTGCAAAGTTCAGGCAATAAATGACCGTATACTCGAGACAGACGTTTTCTCATTTCAGTGCAAGGAGTGCCCATGTTATCCAGTCTGCATAAGGACCACCTCAACATCACCCGGTTGCTGACGCTGCTCAAGCAAAAGCTGGCGGCCATTCGCAATGAGCAGCCGGTCAGCTACTTCCTGCTGCGGGATGTGGTGGATTATCTGCGCGAGGTATCTGACAAGTACCACCACCCGAAGGAAGACATGATTTATGACTACTACCTGAAATACAGGGTGGTGGAGGGGGAAGTGGCCAACCGGTTGCACGAGGAGCACGCCCGTCTGCTGGATGCAGGGACCGAGCTCAAGGAGATGGTGGAGATGATCCTGATGGATGCGGTCATCCCGCTGGATCAGTTCGTGGCCTGTCTGGAGCAGTTCATCGAGCAGCAGGAGGCGCACATGAACTATGAGGAAGGGGTCATCTTCCCCCATCTGCGCGACTCCCTGACCGAGGATGACTGGCGTCATCTCGAACAGCTCTGGCAGAACCGGGCCATCAATGATCCCCTGTTCGGGGCGGAGGTGAGCCAGCACTTCCAGGCGCTGGCCAAACAGCTCTCGCTGCCTGCAGCCTGACAGGATCACCCATAAAAACAGCGCCCCGGTCAATCCGGGGCGCTGTTTTTATGGCTCCACTCGCTGGAGTGAAACATGGGCGACGTGGGCGTATCAGAGCTCCAGGTCGTCCGATCCTTCATAGGCGATGTCGATGGCCTGCAGCTCCTTTTGCAGGCGGTGCTTGTCTTTAAGCGCCTCAATCTCACGCCATTTGCGTTTTTTTCCCGTTGTCCCGCGGCTACGTGAACCCAGCTCAACGACCTCGTCAAAATCGAAGTTGAACATGTCCATGGCTCCCTCCTTGGTTTTATGGTTTTCACCATCCGTATAACACGACGCCTTTGAAAATAAAACGTTTTTATGACGAAGTTGTGACAACCGGAAACAGGCACAAAAAAACCGGGCTGCCCTTTCGGGAGCCCGGTTTTTGCAGCGCCACTTCGCTCTGTGAGAGCCGTGTGGCGAGCGGCCTTACAGGTGGCTTGCCAGCATGGTTTCCAGCTTGCCCTGGTCGATGGCGAACAGGCGGATGCCTTCCCCCAGTTTCTCGACTGCCATGGCGTCCTGGTTCAGCTCCCAGCGGAATTCGGCTTCGGTCATCGGGGCCGGTTTGGCTGTGCGCTCGCCGGTGTAGTCCAGTTTGCGCACCACGGTGCCTTCGGCCTTGCTCAGCTCTTCCAGCAAAGCGGGGCCAATGGTCAGGCGGTCGCAGCCGGCCAGTTCCAGGATTTCGCCGGTGTTGCGGAAGCTCGCGCCCATGACCACGGTCGGGTAGTCGTGCTGCTTGTAGTAGTTGTAGATGGCGGTGACGGAGACCACGCCCGGATCTTCACTGGCGGTGTAGTCACGGCCGTTCTTGGCCTTGTACCAGTCGAGGATGCGGCCCACGAACGGGGAGATGAGGAAGGCGCCGGCTTCGGCACAGGCACGAGCCTGGGCGAAGGAGAACAGCAGGGTCAGGTTGCACTGGATACCCTCTTTCTCCAGCACCTCGGCGGCACGGATCCCTTCCCAAGTGGAGGCCAGCTTGATCAGGATGCGATCATTGCTGATGCCGGCTTCGTTGTAGAGGCGGATCAGCTTGCGGGCCTTGGCGATGCTGGCGTCGGTGTCGAAGGAGAGGCGGGCGTCCACTTCGGTGGAGATGCGGCCCGGGACGATTTTCAGCACTTCGAGGCCGATGTTGACCGCCAGCTTGTCGCCTGCGTCGATGATTTGCTGTGCCTTGTCCTGGCTCTGGGATTTGGCCCAGGCAATGGCGTCCTGGATCAGGGCTGCGTACTCGGGGATCTCGGAGGCCTTGAGTACCAGAGAGGGGTTGGTGGTGGCATCGATGGGCTGGTAGCGCTTGATGGCTTCGATGTCGCCGGTATCGGCAACCACTGTGGTCAGGGCTTTCAGCTGGGTCAATTTATCGGCCATGGCAAATATCATCTCTTTATGAGGGAGCAATCCCAGGGTGGCGGGCATGAGACGGCAGTTCTGAAATTAAATTACAAGATCCCGGCGGCTCAGGCTCAGAAAGGGGCGATGGGCAGGCCCCATCGTCATTGCCTGCCTAATTAATACGGATGTGGCGCATCCTGCAATAGGGGGGCTTGTATGCGAATCAGCCAGGTGGTGAAAGCGGTACCGGCTGTCGGGTGAAAGTGTTTGATAAAAAAAGAGTTTTATTCATGGTGTGGCGGCTGGCTCCGACATGGAAAAGCGCAATTATTTTGGTGGATTCATGAATTTGTGCGGGAGGTCACATAAATAGTTCTGTCAGCTACTTGAAATTTAATTACGTGTAAAACGTTTTGCGTTACAACCCCTTGCCGATGAGGCATGAGAGGCAAACGCTTGTCTCCCTGGTTTCGTTTCACTCAGCGGTTTTTACCCCCATGGGATGAGTTGTAAAATGGTTCTCTATTGGCTCTAATTTGTGTGGGGCTGGGTTGCGCATCAATTTTTGTTGATTTATTGCGTGCTAAATGAAGCTTTTTTGCATCAAATTGCTCGTTTTTTGTCTCCCCAGTGAGCCCTGTCACTATTCTGAATTCCCTCGCTATGCTAGATTCCGCCCCTTCGGCGCAATGCTGGTTCGGAAATTGACAGAGAGCGGTCAGCGCAGACTGGCCATGGATGTGATAACAACGAGAGAATTATGGACACCTTGATTGCAATGATTAACGACCTGATGTGGGGAGCCGTGCTCATTTACCTGCTGATCGGGGTCGGTATCTTCTTTACCTTCCGTCTGGGCTTTATCCAGATCCGCCACTTCGGCCACATGTTCTCGGTCCTGCGCAACAGTCGCAAATCCGACAGCGCCGGCATCTCCTCCTTCCAGGCTCTGTGTACCAGCCTGGCGGCACGCGTCGGGACGGGCAATCTGGCCGGTGTGGCCGTCGCCATCTATCTGGGTGGCCCTGGCGCCGTCTTCTGGATGTGGCTGATCGCCTTCATCGGCATGGCCACCGCCTTCGTGGAGAGCACCCTGGCCCAGCTCTACAAGGTCAAGGATGAGGATGGCAACTACCGGGGCGGTCCCGCCTACTACATGGAGCGCGGCCTCGGCATGCGCTGGATGGGGGTGGTCTTCTCCCTCTGCCTGCTGCTGGCCTTCGGTCTGGTGTTCAACGCGGTGCAGGCCAACTCCATCAGCCTGGCCATGAACGTCGCCTTCGGCATCCCTGACTGGGTGAGCGGTCTGGCCCTGGTGGTGCTCTCCGGCCTCATCATCTTCGGCGGCATCCGCGGCATCGCCCGTTTCGCCGAGCTGGTGGTGCCCTTCATGGCGCTCGCCTACATCCTGATGGCGCTGTTCGTGGTGGCCATGAACATCAGCGAGCTGCCCGGCGTGCTGGCCCTGATCATCAAGTCTGCGTTCGGCATCGAGCAGGCGGGTTCCGGCGCCATGGGCTATGCCATCTCCCAGGCGATGATCAACGGCATCAAGCGCGGCCTCTTCTCCAACGAGGCGGGCATGGGCTCTGCCCCCAATGCTGCCGCCACCGCCACCCCCTATCCGCCGCACCCGGCCTCCCAGGGTTATGTGCAGATGCTGGGTGTCTTCCTCGATACCATCGTCATCTGTACCTGTACTGCCGCCATCATCCTGATGTCCGGCCAGTTCGAGCCGGGCTCCGGTGTGACCGGTGTCGAGCTGACCCAGCGTGCGCTCTCCTCCCAGGTGGGCGGCGGTGGCAACATCTTCATCGCAGCGGCCATCTTCTTCTTCGCCTTCACCTCCATCGTGGCGAACTACTCCTATGCGGAGACCAACCTGGTGTTCCTCGAGCACAACCACAAGGGCGGCCTGATGCTGTTCCGGATGTTCGTGCTGGGCATGGTGATGTTCGGCTCCGTGGGCGAGCTGCCGACCGTGTGGGCTCTGGCGGATGTCTCCATGGGGCTGATGGCCATCGTCAACCTGGTGGCCATCCTGCTGCTCTCCGGCGTCGCCATCAAGCTGGCCAAGGACTACAACGACCAGCTCAAGCTGGGGCGCGTCCCCACCTTCGATGCCAACAAGTACCCCGAGCTGCGCAGTCAGCTGGAAGAGGGGATCTGGGACAACCCGGGCAAGAAATAAGGTTCATCGCGGCTTTCCGGGGAAGGCCGCCTTGATTTTCAGAAAAAAGTATTCTGAGTCCCTAAATCCATATGCCATACGCTTTATCACTTTGATCTTGTTGTTCACCCCTTCCAGCACACTCGTGTGCATCGGGTAGTTTG
>NZ_JALIHH010000143.1:0-293 GCF_022869435.1 Aeromonas sp. LsrichE-8G | reverse complement strand
CCGGCTCAATGGTCGGGCTAGATGCGGGGATCGCCAAGCTCGCAACCCTGTCAGACGGCACGGTGTTTGAGCCCGTCAACAGCTTCAAAACCAATCAGACCAAGCTGGCAAGGCTCCAACGCCAGTTGAGCAAAAAGGTAAAGTTCGGCAGCAACTGGAAGAAACAAAAAGCCAAGATCCAGCGGCTGCACTCACATATCGCCAATACCCGCCGCGATTACCTTCACAAGGTCACAACGACTATCAGCAAAAACCACGCGATGATCGTCATTGAGGATTTGAAGGTTGCCAGC
>NZ_JALIHH010000142.1:0-7418 GCF_022869435.1 Aeromonas sp. LsrichE-8G | reverse complement strand
CTTCAGTGCCATAGTCCTTGAAAAAATCAAACAGGCTGTAGCCTTTCTGGAATTGGACTTTGCTTTTGGCCATGATCTCGCACCTCAGTAACTGTACGTAAGATCAGTATAGCTCGTGGTGACTGCTAATCATGGGTAATCAGGAAGTATAAACACTGATGCGTCAGCCCTGGTTAGCAAAGGTAGCGTTACCAGGCAACGTAGTTGAGCAGTTCCGTTTCGATTTTAAATAACATTCACGTCTCGCACTCTGGCAGCAGAAATAAAAATTCTCTGCTGCCAATTATTAACGGAGGTAAACACATGAATCGACGCCAGTTTATCGTGGGGGTAAGCGGTGTAGGGTTGGTTGCGTTAGTGCCAAAATGGATTACAGCCGCAGAAGAGCACATAGTATCTTCAGCAGAGAATACGATGAGCTTATCGCCATTGTCGGGTTTGAAAGTGGCAAAGGAAGCAGCGCTTTTACCAGAAAATGCACTCCCCATAGGGTTACCACTCCCCAGCCTCAGCATGCTCAAAAACACAAGCTCGGAGCCAAAAACCTTTGCTGCGCAACTGACAGCTGTAATGCATGAGGTCGAATTGGCTGCTGGGGTGCGCACAAAGGTATGGGCGTATAATGGGCAATTACCGGGCCCGTTAATCGAGGTTAATGAGGGCGATATGGTTGAAGTTCACCTGCGCAATCAGCTGCCCCAAGCAACAACAATTCATTGGCATGGTCTACCTATACCTCCGAACCAAGATGGTAATCCCCAAGGGAAAGTGCGAACAAGTATCCCACGAACAAAAAATGAAAATTTTAGTCATTTAATATCAATTGGTTACCAGTAAATGCTCTCGTGCCATATGACTTATTCGCACCTTCCATAAACCGGAACACGTCAGGTTTTTATTGTACGGGTCAAGGTTATAGGCTCTTGAATTAAACGGCGGGAGGTGGCTCACAGAAAATTTTCAGCAGCACGATGCTTCATACAAACAGCAGAAGAGTTCATATATCGAGCCCTGACTGTATTGATATTTATGCATATTTATTTAATTAGGCAACCATTGTATCCAGAGTGCCACCTGCTTTTTGCCCCCGGTATCGGGGGCGCAGGCACGCAGATGAGGGGCCCTCGTCAACGAAGAGGGGGATATTCCCCTGGCACAGGCGACCCCTCTGGGTGCACCGTTGCCAGCAGATAATCCACGAAGGCCCGGACCCGGGCCGAGAGGTGACGGTGCTGTGGATAGAGGGCGTAGAAGGGGCGGGATCGCCCCGCAAAGGGGGTCATCACCTCGATCAGCTTGCCTTGCAACAGCGCCTCGGCCGCCACGAAATGGTAGATCTGGAACAGACCGCCCCCAGCCACCGCCCAGCCCAGGCCAGCCAGCACATCGTCAAGCACCCGCTGTCTGCTCTGAACATGAAGGTCGACAGGGTCCCCCTGCTCGTTCACGAACTGCCAGGGGAAGGGGCGACCCGTGCTCGGGGTGATGAACTGGATCAGATCATGTTGCGACAGCATCTCCAGGGAGGTTGGCGCGGGGCGGCGGGCGGCATAATCGGGGGTGCAGAAGACCCCGAGGCTGGCATCCTCCAGCTTGCGGGCGATGATCCGCCCATCGCGTGGCTCCCCCAGCCGGATGGCCAGATCGTAACCATCCTCCACGAAGTCGATGTTCCTGTTGGAGACATTGAGCTCCAGCTCGACCTCGGGATAGGCCGCCATGAAGCCCGGCAGCAGGGGCACCAGACGGTGGTGGGCATAGACGGTGCCCACGCTGATGCGCAGCACTCCTCTGGGGTGGCGCTGGCGACCGGTGATGGCCCGCTCGGCCTCGGCGATCTGCTCGAGCGCCTGCTGGCACTGCTCCCGATAGAGCTCCCCGTCATGGGTGAGGCGCACGCTGCGGGTGGTGCGATGGAAGAGTTTGACGCCGAGCCTGGCCTCGAGACGCTGGATGGAGCGGCTCACCGAGGCGGGCGTTACCCCCAGTACCTGAGCCGTGGCGGTAAAGCTGCCAAGTTCGGCTGCCTTGCAAAAAAGCTCTATGGTGCCGAGCTGGACGGGGTCGAAGGCACGGGACATATGTTCATCCATGTAAATAATCAAGTTCAATGGTGTGAGTTTATTCATCCTTGGGTAATCAGTAAATTGCTCATCGCGGGCGGCCCGGTGGCCGCCCGATCGATCACTGCCATCAAAAGGAAGATCACGATGAAGAACACCCTCAAGGCCGTGCTGGCCTCACTGCTGCTGGCGACCTCCGCTGCGGCCAGCGCCGCCCCGAAAGGCGAGATCCTGGTGCTGCTCTCGAGCGAGACCGAACTGCCGCTGCAAGGGGGCGAGAGCCTGACCACCGGCTTCTACCAGAATGAACTGGGGGTGCCTGCCGCCGCCCTGCTGGAGGCCGGTTATACCCTGACCCCGGTGACCCCGAGAGGGAACCGGCCCGTTGTCGACAAACACTCCGTCGATCCCCAGTACTTTGGTGGCAACCCGCAGGAGATGGTGCGCATCGGCGCCGTCGTGGAGGGGCTGCTTGGCGCCGGCAAGGTGCTCTCCCTGAGGGAGGTGCTGCAATCCGGTCCCGAGCGCTATGCGGGCCTCTTCATTCCCGGCGGCCATGCGCCCCTCATCGATCTTGCCAAGGATCCCGAGGTGGGGACCCTGCTTCGCCACTTCCATGACAACCACAAACCCACGGCCGCCATCTGCCACGGCCCCATCGCGCTGCTGGCGGCGCGGTCGGATCCGGCCGGGTTCGAGCAGTCGGTCATTGCGGGCAAGGCGGACGGCGCCAGAGAGTGGATCTACGACGGTTACAGGATGACCCTCTTCTCCGACAAGGAAGAGGCGGTGTTTGAAGGCTCCCTTGGCGGCGACAAGCTGCGCTACTACCCGGCGAAGGCCATGGCCCAGGCCGGTGGCAGCATGCAGTTCGTGGCACCCTGGCAGCCTGGCGTTGTGATCGATCGCGAGCTCATCACAGGCCAGAATCCCTTCTCCGACCACGCCCTGGCGAGCGCCTTCATCGCGGCGCTGGACAAACAGCAAGGGGCAGGCTGACGCGAGGAGAGGGGCAAGCTCCCCCGCTTGATCAGTGCAGGCAGCCCCAATGGGCTGCCTTTTTCATGCCCCTGCCTTGGCGAGAAACGCCTTCATGGCGGGGGTGACACTGTGTTTTCGGGTGATGAAGGCGATGGTGCCTGCGCTTGCATCGCTCAAGGGATGGCAGGGCAGTTTGAAGAGCTGCTGGGCGGTGGCGGCGATACCGGCGCTGACCACGGCGCAGCCCAGGCCGTGGCTCACCCCGTTGACCAGGTGGAACAGGGAGTCGGTTTCCAGCACCACCAGCAGGCTGATCTGCTGGCGGGCGGCGGCCTCGTCCAGGTAGCGGCGAAACTGCATGGTGGTGCTGGGCAGGAGCAGGGGGAGATCTTGCAGGTCCGCCAGGGTCAGCGGCTCGGTCGGGGCGCAGTGGGCAGGCAGGGGGCCCAGCAGGGCCATGGGGTTGGGGTGGCGAAGCTGGACGTCGAGGGCCCGGCGCTGATGCTCGGTGAGCAACTCGTCAAAGCCGAGCCCGATGTCGATGCGATGCAGATCCAGCTGCTCCATCAGGGTGGCATGGGTCATCACACAGAGGTGCAGACCCACCTTGGGGTAGGCGTCGTTGAACCCCTTGAGCAGCGGCATGATGTCGATGCTCGACTGGGGCACGACGCCGATGCGCAGCGCCCCCGACAGCCCGCCCCGAAAGAGGCTGAGCTCCTGGCGCATGGCATCCTGCTCCTGCAGCATCCGCTCGGCGTGGTGTAGCACCACTTCCCCCGCCTGGGTCAGGGCTACGAACTGGCTGTTGCGCACCACCAGTTCGGTGCCAAGTGACTTCTCCAGGGCGGTGATGCTGGCCGACAGGGTCGGCTGGGTGATGAAGCAAGCCTTGGCCGCCTTGGCGAAGTGACGGTGCTGGGCCAGCTCGTAGAAATAGTGCAACTGCTTGATATTCATCGTGGTAATGGCAGCAGGCAAAGGCAATGAGCGACAAATTTAATCAATCGACATCCCGATGGCAATAGAAGTTATCTATTGGTGAATAGATTTGTTTCATTGGTTTTGGTGCGGCGGCTTATCTAAACTTGAGGCCCGAATACAGCTTATAAGCGTCTCGCATGATCCCTTTCAATTCACGGTTGCCCAGTCTGGATGAGCTGGTGGAGGAGGTGGCCGTGTCCGTCAACATCAACGGCATCAACCATGCCGTCATGATGGCCACCCCGGACGATCTCGACGATTTCGCCATCGGTTTTCTGTTTGGCGAGGGGATCATCGGGGGCAACCATGATGTACACGATATCCAGAGCACCCCGTCCCAGCACGGCATCGTGCTCGATGTCACCATCGCCAACCGCTGTCTGGCAATGCTTGGCCAGCGCAAGCGCCGCCTGGCCGGTGCCAGCGGCTGTGGCATCTGCGGCGTGGAGGCCATCGAACATGCGTTGCCCGTGCTCACCCCGCTGACCCCGGGCGCCCCCTTCGACACCGCCTCTTTGCAGGATCTGCGGGAGCGCATCGTCCCCTGGCAGAGCAAGGCCCGCCAGAGCGGCGCCCTTCATGCCGCCCTGGCGCTGGATGATCGCGGCGAGATCCTGGCCTGCCGGGAGGACATAGGGCGGCACAACGCCCTGGACAAGCTCATCGGCATGCAGCTGCGCCAGCCGGTGCAGGCTGCCACCCTGGTCATCACCAGTCGCTGCGGCAGCGAACTCATTCACAAGGCGGTGCAATTTGGCGCCGCTCACCTCATCAGTCTTGCTTCCCCCAGTCAGCTCGCGGTGCGACTGGCCCTGAAGTACAACCTGACCCTGATCCATGTGCCCCGATCCGATGCCCCGGTCTGCTATGCCAGCCCCCGCGCCCTGGATCACGTTGGAGACTCCCATGTCCAGTCATATTGAAAAACCGGCCAAGGCCGGCGGCTTTTCCTCCTTGCAGTCCACCTTCAAGCAGGTGCTGCGCAGCCAGAAGACCCGCCAGAACATCAAGAACCTGCTGCGGGTCAACCAGACCGACGGCTTTGACTGTCCCGGCTGCGCCTGGGGTGACAACAAGCAGGGGGCCTTCCAGTTTTGCGAGAACGGCGCCAAGGCGGTGGCCTGGGAATCCACCGGCAAGACGGTGGGGGCCGATTTCTTCGCCGAGCATTCGGTGCGCCGTCTCGCCACCCAGAGCGACTACTGGCTCGAATACCAGGGGCGACTGACCGAGCCCTTGCGCTACAACCCGGCCACCGATCACTACGAGCCGGTGAGCTGGGATCAGGCGTTTGCCCTCATCGCCGACAAACTCAAGAGTCTGGCCAGCCCCGACGAGGTGGAGTTCTACACCTCGGGACGCGCCAGCAACGAAGCCTCCTACCTCTATCAGCTGTTTGGCCGCCTCTATGGCACCAACAACTTCCCCGACTGCTCCAACATGTGCCACGAGGCGAGCGGGGTGGGGCTCATCCAGTCCGTCGGGGTGGGCAAGGGCACCGTGGTGCTCGATGATTTCGACGCCGCCAAAGCCATCTTCGTCTTTGGCCAGAACCCGGGCACCAACCACCCGCGCATGATGAACGCCCTGCGCAAGGCGGCGCGCCAGGGGTGCCAGATCGTCACCTTCAACAACCTCAAAGAGGTGGCCCTCGAGCGCTTCGCGAGCCCCCAGAGCCCGGCGGAGCTACTGACCCCGGCGGCCACCACCATCAGCCACCAGTACCTCACGCCAAAACTTGGCGGTGACATGGCGGCCATTCGCGGCATGGCGAAATACATTCTGGAAGAGGAGGGGGGGCGCATCGATCTCGCCTTTATCGAGCAGCACACCGCGCACTTTGACGACTACCTGGCCCAGGTGAAGGCCACGGAGTGGACGCAGATCGAGGCGCAATCCGGCCTCGGTCGGGAGGCGATCACACGGGCGGCGCAGATCTTCGCAAGCAGCGAGAGCGTGATCAGCTGCTGGGCCATGGGGATCACCCAGCACAAACATTCGGTCGACACCATTCGCGAAATCGTCAACCTGCACCTGATGTGCGGCCAGATTGGCAAGCCGGGGGCCGGACTCTGTCCGGTGCGCGGTCACAGCAACGTGCAGGGCAACCGCACCATGGGGATCAACGAGAAACCCAATGCCGCCTTCCTCGATCGCCTGGAGCGCTGTTTCCCGGTGGGCTTCAAGCGCACGCCGGGGCACAACGTCTACGAGGCCCTCAAAGCCCTTCATGGCGGCAAGAGCAAGGTGCTGATCTGCCTTGGGGGCAACCTGGCAGCCGCCGCGCCGGATACCGAGTTCACCTATGAAGCGATGCGAAGGAGCGAGCTCAACGTGCAGATCAGCACCAAGCTCAACCGCAGCCACCTCATGGTGTCAAAAGATGCCCTGATCCTGCCCTGCCTGGGCCGTACCGAGCTCGATCAGCAGCGCACCGGGGTGCAGAAGATCACCGTGGAGGACACGTTCAGCATGGTGCACGCCTCCACCGGGATGAACGAGCCGGTCTCGCCGCTCTGTCTCTCCGAGATAGACATCGTGGCCCGCATGGCCGAGGCAACGCTTGGCAGCGATCGGGTGGACTGGCTGGCGCTGCGGGATGACTACGGGCTGCTGAGGGATCTCATCGAGGAGACCATCGCGGGCTTTGGCGACTTCAACCGCCGCATCGAGGAGCCCTGCGGCTTCCATCTGGAGAACAGCGCCGCCCTGCTGCGCTGGAACACCGCGAGCGGGCGCGCCGAATTCAGGGCGAGCCGTTTGCCGGACTCCATCCTGCCCGAGTGCACCAGCCACTCGGAGCAGATGGTGGACCAGCCCGTGCTGCTGCTTCAGAGCCTGCGCTCCCACGATCAGTACAACACCACCATCTATGGCATGGATGACCGCTATCGTGGCATCAAGGGGCGACGCAATGTGGTCTTCATGAACGAGGAGGATGCCAGGAGGCTGGGGCTCGCCGAGGAGCAGCGGGTGGACATGAGTGCGGTGTGCAACGATGGGCGCGAGCGGGTGGTGCGGGGCTTTAGCGTCATCTTCTACGAGATCCCGAAAGGCAACATCGCCGCCTACTACCCGGAGACCAACCCCCTGGTGGCCATCGAGAGCATAGGGGAGGGCTCTTTCACCCCCACCTCCAAATCGGTGCCCGTACTGGTGACCCCGAGCGCCGCCTCGGTCGAGAGCCTGGCTGTCACGCTCTGATCTTCTGACATGGATACCGTCCGACCCCTGCCATGGCAGGGGTTTTTTTAGGTTCATCGCGGCTTTCCGGGGAAGGCCGCCTTGATTTTCAGAAAAAAGTATTCTGAGTCCCTAAATCCATATGCCATGCGCTTTATCACTTTGATCTTGTTGTTCACCCCTTCCAGCACACTCGTGTGCATCGGG
>NZ_JALIHH010000141.1:21251-23394 GCF_022869435.1 Aeromonas sp. LsrichE-8G | reverse complement strand
ATGGTGCCGTCGTTGTTCACGTCTTCGGTGATGACCACGGTCGGCGCACCGGTCGCGGTGGTGTCGCCCATGGTGGCGCTGTCGCTGCCCGGCAGCGAGACGTTGCCCGCCGCGTCCACGATGGTGGCGGTCACGGTCAGCGTCACGCCGTCCGCCGGACGGTCAAACTCGTAACCCACCTTGCCCGCGGTGATGTCGGCATCGGTCAACAGGCGGTCGGCCTGGCCGCTCACCTTGAGGGTGTCCCCGGCCTTGGCATCGCCCGGCAGGCTCACTTCCACGTCCACCTTGCCGCTGATCTCGGTGTTGCTGATGGTGCCGTCGTTGTTCACGTCTTCGGTGATGACCACGGTCGGCGCACCGGCCGCGGTGGTGTTGCCCATGGTGGCGCTGTCGCTGCCGCCAGTGCCCACGTTGCCGTTGAGATCGGTGTAGCTGCCGTCCTTGACGGTGACGCTGGCCTCGCCGGTATAGCCCGGGGTCGGGGTGAAGGTCGCGGTCCAGGTCTTGCCGCCATCGGTGGTGGTCAGCCCGGTCACGGTGCCGCCCACCACGGTCAGATCATCCAGCTCGAACCCGGTCACCTTCTCGCTGAAGGTGAAGGTGACCTCGCTGGTCTCGCCCACGGTCAGCTTGTCGTCAACGATGTTGACGATCACGCTCGGTGCTTTGATATCGGCGCCGGCTGTGTCGCTGCCGCCGGTGCCCGCGTTGCCCGCCAGGTCGGTGTAGCTGCCCTCGTTCACGGTGACGCTGGCAGTGCCTTCGAAGCCCGGGGTCGGCGTGAAGGTGCCGGTCCAGGTCTTGCCGCCGTCAGTGGTCTTGAGGTCGGTAACCGTGCCGCCCACCACGGTCAGATCATCCAGCTCGAACCCGGTCACCTTCTCGCTGAAGGTGAAGGTCACCGGACTGGTCTCACCCACGGTCAGCTGGTCGTCGGCGATGTGGACCACCACGCTCGGGGCCTGGGTGTCGACGCTGTAACCCTCGGTATCGGCCGCCGTGGTGCTGTTGCCCGCCGCGTCGGTGGTGGTCACCTTGGCGTCGATCACCTTGTCCCCATCGGCCACCAGGTCGCTACCCGGCACATTGATGCTGAAAGTCTTGTCGGCCAAGACCAGACCGGTGAAGGCCTTGCCATTGACGGTCAGGGTGACGGTGTCGCCCTCTTTCACGTCGCCACCCACGCGACCGGTCACGGCGATGTCCTGCTTGGACTCGGCCGCGTTGATCACATCGTCAGGGGTGATGTTGCCATCCAGGGTGATGCTGGCATTCGGTGGAGTGGTATCGAGCAAGGTAGTGTCGTCGGTGGCGCTGGCCGGGTTGCCCGCCGCGTCGGTAACGCTGGCCACCACGGTCAGGTTGCCATCCGCCAGCCCGCTCAGATCGGCGCGGGTCTGGTAGTTGCCGTCGGCATCGGTGACGGCAGTGACTGTCACGCTCTTACCAGTGGCATCGCTGATCACCAGGGTCACGGTGCGGTTCGGGCCGACATCGGAGGTGCCGCTGATGGGCGTGTTGGCCACATTGGCCGCGTTCACGTCATCCAGGCTCACCGTGATGTTCGCCGTGGTGTCCACGCTACCATCGTCGCTCGACGTGCCTCTGTTGCCAGCAGGATCAGTCACGCTGG
Source organism: Aeromonas sp. LsrichE-8G (assembly GCF_022869435.1). Taxonomy (NCBI): domain Bacteria; kingdom Pseudomonadati; phylum Pseudomonadota; class Gammaproteobacteria; order Aeromonadales; family Aeromonadaceae; genus Aeromonas; species Aeromonas sp. LsrichE-8G. Next base: position 21,758 of record NZ_JALIHH010000141.1, on the reverse strand, counting down.
CAGTCACGTCATAGCCCCCATCTGGCAACGGCGTCACGACATCCGCACTGTAACTGCCATCCGGTTGTACCGTGGCGGTCAGGGTCTGCTGATTGCCGTTGGCATCGGTCACTGTAAGGGTCACCGTGCTGCCGGGGGCGGCGTCCGTGGTCCCCGTGATGGTCGGGGTGTTGTCATTGGTATTGTCCGGTGCATTCACCGTCACGATCGGAGCCGTAGTGTCCACGCTGCCATCATCGGTCGCGGTGCCGGTGTTGCCGGCCGGATCGGTCACGGAGGCCGTCACCTGATAGCCCCCTTCGGCCAGCGGTGTGGTGACATCCACGCTGAAGCTGCCATCCGGTTGTACCGTAGCGGTCAGGGTCTGCTGATTGCCATTGGCATCGGTCACTACCAGAGTCACCGTGCTGCCAGCGGGGGCATCCGTGGTACCGGTCAGGGTCGGCGTCCGATCGTTGGTGTTGTCGGGGGCAGAGACGGTGATAACGGGAGCGGTGAGGTCGACCA
>NZ_JALIHH010000141.1:0-21090 GCF_022869435.1 Aeromonas sp. LsrichE-8G | reverse complement strand
CCCCCCCCCCCGCATTGCCTGCGGCCGGGGCTCCGCCCGCCGCCGACGCTTCGAATGCCTTGGTGGGGTCGGTCCCGTCCAGAATCGCTTGCTGCAAGGCGGCGATGTCATCGGGTGTCCCCGCGTTCGCCAGCACGGCGTCACCCTGTTCGGGGCGCTCGCCGGAACCCAGGGTGAACGTGGTCTCTCCTCCCTGGAAGCTGGCCCCTTCGGGCGCAAGCAATACCGCATCCTTGGGCAGTACATCGCCTTCTGCAACGAGTCTCTGGCTCCCGTCGGCGGCGACCAGATACATTTTGCCTTGCAAGTGGGTAACGACGACATCCTGATCCAATACGATGCGCTGATTGCTCATGGTTTCTCCTGAAATATCGAAGGGCATATTGCTCCAGCCTCCAATGTGCCCGTTTATCAGGCCATAAACCAGTGAGAAAAATCGAATGAACAGACCGAAATGAAGCCGGGTTTCGGGGTGAAAGCGAAGGAACGCCTAAGATGAATAAAATTAATTAAATCAATAGCATCAATTGTGACAAAACGAAGACGGGAGCCTCATCGGCTCCCGTCTTGTGAGGTGTCAGACACCGGCCCAGAGCAGGATGGCCAGCAGTTGGGGCGAGATGATCCGCAGGAACATCACCAGGGGGTAGACGGTCGCGTAAGAGAGTGCGCTGGCACCACTTGTGGGGTGCATGCCGTTGGCAAATGCCAGAGCGGGAGGATCCGTCATCGAGCCGGCCAGCAGACCACACAGCGTGAGGTAGTTGAGCTTGCCATAATGGCGTGCCAGCACACCCACCAGCAGCAGCGGGATGAGGGTGATTGCCACACCGTACATCATCCATGCGGGACCGTCGCCGTTGATCAGGGTGTCGATGAAGCCGGCCCCGGACTTGAACCCCACCACCGCCAGGAAGAGCACTATGCCTATTTCCCGCAGCGCCAGGTTGGCGCTCGGCGGCATGAACCAGTAGAGCTTGCCGATGCTGCCGATACGAGACAGGATGAGCGCCACCACCAGCGGTCCCCCTGCCAGCCCCAGCTTGAGCGCCGCCGGGAATCCCGGCAGATAGAAGGGAATGGATCCGAGCAATACTCCCAACCCGATGCCGATGAAGACGGGCAGCATCTGCACCTGCTGCAGTTTCTGCTGCACGTTGCCCACCACGCTGGTGACCGCCTCGATGGCATCGAGCCGCCCCACCAGGTTCAAGATGTCACCGAACTGCAGACTGGTCTGACTGGTCGGCACCAGCTCGATGCCGGCCCGATTCAGGCGCGAGATGACCACATCGTATTTCTGCTTGATGTCGAGATCGCGGATCCGCTTGCCGAGCACCTGCTCATTGGTGACCACCACCCGCTCGACCCGCAGATCGGTCCCGCGGGTGGAGAGGGAGGTGTCTACCTCCTCTCCAAGCACCAGCAGCACCTTGTGCAGGGCATGGCGTTCCCCCACCAGGTGCAGCAGGTCGCCAAGTTCGATGCGCGAGTCGGGCTTTGGCACCATCAGCTCGTCGCCACGCTTGAGGCGGGAACAGATGACGTCCGCCTCGTCCAGACTCGGGATCTCGCGGAGCATCAGGCCATGCATATTGGGATTGCGCACGGCAATGTTGATGGTTTGCAGACTCTCCTTGGTCTTGCCAGCCTGCTGCTCGAAAGCGACCGCCTCCTCCTCGATCTTGATGTGGAAGAACATACGGATGAGCCACATGGTGAGCAAGATGCCGCAGATCCCGAACGGGTAGGCCACCGCATAGCCCATCCCCATCAGGCCGGTGGATCCAGGATCCGCCCCCAGCTCGGCCAGGATCTGCTGGCCAGCCCCCAGGGACGGGGTATTGGTCACGGCCCCGGAAAAGACCCCGAGGATCACCGGCAGCGGTACATCGAACAGCTGGTGCAACGCTGCCGCCACCAGGCAGCCGAGCAGAACCAGCAGGGCCGCGAAGCCATTGAGCTTGAGGCCCGAACTGCGCAAGGAGGAGAAGAAGCCGGGACCGACCTGGATGCCTATGGTGTAGACGAACAGGATCAGGCCGAACTCCTGAATAAAATGAAGTGTTTGCTCATCCAGCTTCAAGCCGGACAAGCCGGCGAAGTGGCCCACTATGATGCCGCCGAACAGCACCCCGCCAATACCCAAACCCACGCCATAGACTCGCCAGTTTCCCAGCCAGAGCCCCAGCACTGCCACCAGCGACAGCATGCTGATGGAAAGCGCGATCTCACTCATCGTTTGCATCCTTTCCAAACTGAACTGGCACTAGCTTGTCAGCAAACGAAGGGGGCAACTGTGGGGTGCCGCACGAATTCAGGCTTTCATGAGCACAAAAATACCAATTAAGGGTTAGCCATCAGATATAGCCATAAATGGCCATGAAGTGGCACAGACTGCCACCCAGCACAAACAGGTGCCAGATGGCGTGGTTGTAGGGAATGCGCTTGGCCACATAGAAGATCACTCCCAGGCTGTAGATGAGACCACCCAGCCCCAGCAGCAGAAGCCCGGTACCATCCAGATGCAGATAGAGCTGGTAGATGACCACCAGCGACAACCAGCCCAGCATCAGATAGGTAAATAGCGACACCTTCTTGAAGCGATTGATGAAGATCAGCTTGAACACGACCCCCGCCAGGGCCAGCCCCCAGATCACCACCATCAGTCCTTGCGCCAGCGGCGTATCGAGCGCCACCAGCAGAAAGGGGGTATAAGTGCCGGCGATCAGCAGATAGATGGCGCAGTGATCGAACAGCTTGCTCCAGCGTCTGGCCGCCACCGAGCTCACGCTGTGGTAGAGCGTCGAGGCGAGATAGAGCAATACCAGGCTGGCACCGTAGACGCCGTAGCTCAGCAGTACCCTGGGCCCCTGATCCCACCCCTTGTGCAGCAGCAAGACCAGTCCCAGCCCGCCCAGCAGCAGCCCCAGACCATGGCTGAGGCGATTCGCCCACTCTTCCCGTGGAGAGTACCCCGTCACATCCATCATTACCTCCAACCCATTACCGGCCCACTCTAGCGGCCGACGTTTCAGGCTACAAGTGTTAGCTGAAAATAAAGGCGCGAGGAGAGGGAGGGCCAGAGATGGCTGTGCCCCCCGCCCCTTTGGTGTATGCTCTGCCGCCGACGCCGCCCATGCGGATGGCCCGTCTGCCCGACAATCTGGTCTGGAGAACCCGATGAAGCTCACTGAACTGTTTACACAACCGGATCCTGATTTCGGCAAGGCCATGACGGCCCTGCTGGAGCATTTCCATCATTCCGACGACAGTCAGGCCCCCTATCAGCGGGGCAACTTCACCCACCAGCTCGATCAGTCGTGCATGCCCGCCATCGGCATCTCTCCCCGGGACTATCTGGCACGGCTCGCCACCCTGGTACCCGGGGCATCGCACCTCACCTCTCCCCGCTACATGGGACACATGACGGCGCCGCTGCCGGCCTTCACCGCCGAGCTCTCCCGGCTCTTGGTGATGCTCAACCAGAACCCGATGAAGATGGAGTCCTCCCGTTTGCTGAGCTTTCTGGAACGGGAAGTGCTGGCCAAGCTGCACCGTCTGGTCTACCGCCAGGACAACGCCTTCTATGCAGCCCAGATGCATGCCAAGGATGCAGCCCTCGGTGTCATGACCAGTGGCGGTACCATCGCCAACGTCACCGCCCTCTGGCTGGCCCGCAACCGGGCCTGTGGCGACAACCTGTTCACCCTCGCCGAGCAGGGCTATCGCAGCGCCGTCATTCTGGGCTCGCGGCTGATGCACTACTCCTTCGACAAGGGAATGGATCTGCTGGGACTCGGGGCTCGCAGCGTCTGGCGTCTCGACACCGACGAACACAACCGGCTCAGTCTGGCGGCGTTGGAACAGGCCCTTCAACAATGCAGGGAGCAGAAGCTCAAGGTGCTGGCGCTGGTCGGCGTGGCCGGCAGCACGGATTTTGGCTCCGTCGACCCGCTGCCGGAACTGGCCGCCATCGCCCGGCGCGAGCAAATCCACTTCCACGTGGATGCGGCCTGGGGTGGCCCGACCCTCTTCTCGCCCCGCTATCAGGGATTGCTTACGGGGATAGAGCACGCCGATACCGTCACCCTTGACGGTCACAAGCAGTTGCTGGTCCCGCTCGGTACCGGCATGCTGCTCTGCCGCCAACCGGACCTGATGATGACGGTGAAGCGCGAGGCTCCCTACGCCATCCGCGCCACCTCCTTCGATCAGGGGCGCTTCACTCTGGAGGGGACCCGTCCCGCCAACGCGCTCTATCTGGATGCCGCCTTCCAGATGCTGGGACAGCAGGGTTATGCCCAACTCATCGACGCCAACTACGACAGGGCGCGGCGAATGGCAGCGCTCATCGACGCCAGCCCCGCCTTCGAGCTGATGTCGGCACCTGTCATGAACCTGCTCTCCTACCGGTGCATTCCGCCCCACCTGCAAGGTCAGGTGCCCGATATGGCGGCCAACGAACAGATCAATCTCTTCAACGTCGCCCTGCAAAAAGCCCAGCGCGCCGAAGGGCACAGCTTCGTCTCACGCACCCAGCGTGCAGTCTCCTGCTATGGCGAGCAACCGCTCACGCTGCTGCGCGCCGTCCTGCTCAACCCCCTCATCGAGGAAGCAGACATACGCGCATTGCTGGACGATCAGGTGCGCCTTGGCAACCAGATTGCCAGCCAGCTGTTCGAGTAACCCGCCGCCCCGGGAAGGAACTGCCTGCAGAATGGACGGTCTTATTCATTTGCCGTTGTCTGACGGGCAGGTACACTGAGTGAAATTTTGAGGTTAGAGCCCAGCATGAAGCAGTTTATCGAGTTCATCCCCCTGATCGTCTTCTTCGCGGTCTACAAGTTTTACGACATCTACACCGCCACTGGCGCCCTGGTGGTCGTCACCGGCCTGCAACTCCTGTACAGCTGGCTTCGCTATCGCCGGGTCGAGAAGATGCAGTTGTTCACCTTCGTGCTGGTCGGTTTCTTCGGCGGCCTCACCGTCTTCTTCCACGACGATGCCTTCATCAAGTGGAAGGTGACCGTCATCAACATGCTCTTTGCCCTCGCCCTGCTCATCGGCCGCTATGGCTTTGGCAAGAACCTCATCAAGCAGATGCTGGCCAAGGAGCTCCAAGCCCCCGACCGGGTCTGGGACAACGTCAATCTCGGCTGGGTCGGCTTCTTCACCCTGTGCGGTCTGCTCAACCTCTACGTGGCCTTCAACCTCTCCCAGGAGATGTGGGTCAACTTCAAGGTGTTCGGCCTGCTGGGCATGACCCTGGTCTTCACCCTGCTCAGCGGCGTCTATCTCTATCGCCACATGCCGGCCGAGCAGAACGCAGAACAGAAAAAATAACCGCAACCAGAAAGGGATTGTTCCATGTGGTATCTGATCTACTCCGAAGATGTCGCGGGCAGCCTGCCCCAGCGCAAGCTGGCACGCCCTGCCCACCTGGCCCGCCTGCAAGCCTTGCAGGATGAGGGCCGCCTGCTGACGGCCGGCCCCAACCCGGCCATCGATGCCGAGGATCCGGCCGATGCGGGCTTCACTGGCAGCACCGTCATCGCCGACTTTGCCAGCCAGGCCGACGCCCAGGCCTGGGCCGATGCGGACCCCTATGTCGCGGCGGGGGTCTACGCCAGGGTGACCATCAAACCGTTCAAGAAAGTCTTCTGAGCCCATCAAGGCTGACAAGAAAAAGGCCGGACACTGTCCGGCCTTTTTGCATCTTCTGACTCATGCCCTGGCCACAAACCAGGGATTGAGGATATCAGGCTTGTTGTAGCAAAGCGGCGAACCATCGAGCTGGGTGACGCTGCCCCCCGCCCCTTCCAGTACCGCCTGAGCTGCCCCCGTATCCCACTCGCAGGTCGGAGCGAGCCGCGGGTAAAGCTCGGCCTCCCCCTCGGCAATGATGCAAAACTTGAGAGAGCTGCCCATGGAAACCAGCTCGATCTCGCCCCGCTCCAGTTCGCCAAAACGGGCCAGATACTCGAGGGTTTCCTGCGACAGGTGATTGCGACTGCCCACCACGCGCCACACTTGCCCAGCGTCATGAGGGCGGGTCTGGATGGCCTCGTGCCTGCCATCGGCCACACACCAGGCGCCAATCCCCTTGCCCCCATACCAGAGCTTGTCCAGTACCGGTGCATAGACCAGCCCCCAGCGCGGGGTCCCCTGTTCAATCAGGGCGATATTCACCGTGAACTCGCCGTTGCGGGAGACAAACTCCTTGGTGCCATCCAAAGGATCCACCAGCCAGTAGCGGGACCAGCCGAGTCGCGCAGCCATCACCTCCGGGGAGGACTCTTCCGACAACACCGGGATATCGGGAGTGAGACTCGCCAGCGCCTGAACGATCACCTCGTGGGCCCCCTTGTCCGCCGCCGTCAGCGGGCTCTCGTCCTGCTTGTACTCCACCGCAAAGGGCTGTCTATAGATGGACATGATGGCCTCACCGGCGGCGCGGGCGATGGGCTCCAGTTCGGAAATGGCGGGTAGATACATGGAAAAGAGTTCTCGCTCAAAGGGTTGGTCAGTGTAACCGAGTGAGTATCTTCGGCTTATAGCCGTTTGCACTGACTTATACAGTGTCAAAACTGACAGACAAAAAGTGGCGCAACACAGCTAATGATAAATATGCCACTAAGGCAGATTCATAAGGATGTGAAACATGAACAAGAAAACCCTGATCGCCGCACTGCTGCTGGGCTGCCTCCCCCTGTTGAGCCAACCTCTGCTGGCCGCCGACAAGGCGGCGACCAAGCCTGTGGCCACCACCCAAGTCAAGGAGAGCGGCAAGATCAATCTCAATACCGCCAGTGCCGGCGAGCTCACCGCCCTGAAGGGCATTGGCGAGAAGAAGGCACAGGCCATCATCGACCACAGAGAGAAGCAGGGCAAGTTCACCTCCGTCGATCAACTGGCGGACGTCAGTGGCATCGGATCGGCCACGCTGGAAGCAAACCGGGACATGATTATCGTCAAGTAACCGGTTTGAATCCCTATCATCCCGAGGGCAGCCTGTGGCTGCCCTATTTTTCTTCGGGTATCATGAGCCCACTTTGTATCTTCGGACTCACTCCATGAAAAAGACACCGCTCGTTGTTCGCAAGGCCGTTCTCCCCGTTGCCGGCCTGGGTACCCGCATGCTGCCCGCCACCAAGGCCATCCCCAAGGAGATGCTGCCCGTGGTCGACAAGCCGCTGATCCAGTATGTGGTGCGCGAAGCCATCGCCGCCGGCATCAAGGAGATCATCCTGGTGACCCATTCAAGCAAGAACTCCATCGAGAACCACTTCGACAAGAGCTTCGAGCTGGAGGCGACCCTGGAGAAGCGGGTCAAGCGCCAACTGCTGGAAGAGGTTCAGCACATCTGTCCCAAAGACGTCACCATCATGCACGTGCGTCAAGGGGAAGCAAAAGGCCTGGGTCATGCAGTACTGTGTGCCCGCCCCCTCATCGGGGATCAACCCTTCGCCGTTCTGCTGCCGGATGTGCTCATCGACGAGGTGGCCAGCGATCTGAAGCAGGACAACCTGGCGGAGATGGTGCATCTGTTCGAAGAGGAGCAGATCAGCCAGATCATGGTGGAAGCCGTCCCCGAGAGCGAAGTGGACAAATACGGCATCGCCGACATCAAAGGGGAGGCCCTGAGCGAAGGCATGTCCCTGCCGATGCAGGCCATCGTCGAGAAGCCGCCCCGGGATGAAGCCCCGTCCAACCTGGCCGTGGTCGGTCGCTATGTGCTCTCGGCCAATATCTGGCCCTTGCTGGAAAAAACCCCGGCCGGCGCCGGCGACGAGATCCAGCTGACCGATGCCATCGCCATGCTGATGGAAAAGGAGCAGGTCAATGCCTACTTCATGAAGGGACGCAGCCACGATTGCGGCAGCAAGCTCGGTTACATGAAGGCCAATGTGGAATACGCCGTGCGCCATCGGGAACTCAGCAAAGAATTCACCAGCTGGCTGAAGCAGTTTGCCAAAGAGCTGTAATATCTGAATATTTACAAGATAAGCAGAATAAAAAACTGGGCATCATTCGATGCCCTTTTTCATTTTATAAACAAATATTCAACCATTGATAGATAAAATATCGCTAAATCATAATATTGTAATTTAAAGTCGCTTGTTCTATAAGGATTAAGGCTTGTTCCTAGCCCTTGCATAAAATTTCTAAAAAAATATAAGACACAGGTGGAAGTTCCAATGAATAACCCGTCCAAAGGGACCTTTTTAGGTCACCCTAAAGGGCTTTTTTTGCTCTTTAGTACCGAACTGTGGGAGAGATTCTCCTATTACGGCATGCGTGCCGTGCTCGTCCTCTATCTGACCGACCTGACCGCCAACGGTGGCATGGGCTGGACCCAGGCCGACGCCCTCAAGCTGTACGGCATCTATACCGGTCTGGTCTACATCACCCCCATCATCGGCGGCTGGCTCGCTGATACCTTCCTAGGCCAGCGCCGTGCCATCCTGTTCGGTGCCGTGCTGATGGCCGCCGGCCAGTTTACCCTGGCACTGCCTCACGCCATGTTCCCTGACATGGTCAACACCGTCTTCTATGCCGGCCTTGGCTTGCTGATCGTGGGCAACGGCCTGTTCAAACCGAACATCTCCACCATGGTGGGTGACCTGTATAAAGAAGGGGATCACCGTCGTGACGGCGCCTTCACCATCTTCTACATGGGCATCAACCTGGGCTCCCTGCTGGCCGGCGTGATCTGCGGCGCCGCCGCCACCGCCTATGGCTGGCAAGCCGCCTTCGTCAGCGCCGGTATCGGCATGCTGCTCTCCCTGGTCGTGCAGGCCACCATGGCCCAGCGTTTCCTTGGCGACATCGGCCGTGTGCCCGCCGCCCAGCGTGCCGCCCTGCAGCGCTCCAAGGAGCAAAAAGCGCCCCTGACCAAACAGGAAGTGGATCGCATAAAGGTGATCCTGGTACTGGGCCTGTTCACCATCATCTTCTGGGCCGGCTTCGAGCAGGCCGGCGGTCTGATGAACCTGTATGCCCAGGAGTATACCGACCGCATGATCGGCAGCTTCGAAGTGCCGACCGCCTGGTTCCAGTCCCTGAACCCCTTCTTCATCATCACCCTGGCCCCTGTCGTGGCCGCCATCTGGATCAAGCTCGGCAAGAAAGAGCCGAACTCCCCGGTGAAATTCGCCATGGGCCTGCTGTTCCTGGCCGTCGGCTTCCTGTTCATGATCGGTGCCGTGCTGGAGCAAGGTGGTGATCAGGCCGTCAAGACCTCCATGTTCTGGCTGGTCGGTGCCTACCTGTTCCATACCCTGGGTGAACTCTGCCTCTCTCCCATCGGTCTCTCCATGGTGACCAAGCTGGCTCCGCTGCGCCTGGCCTCCCTGATGATGGGTGCCTGGTTCGGTTTCGTGGCCCTGGCCAACTATGCCGCCGGCTTCATCGGATCCTTCGTCGGCGAATCCGGTGCCATGGCCATCTTCGGTGGCATCGCACTGGCCGCCGTGATCAGCGCCCTCATCCTGCTGACCATGGCCAACCGCCTGGTCTACTGGATGCACGGTGCCGAAGGCCCGGCCAAAGAGCCCGAAGAACAAGAGCAGAAACTGCAGTCTGCGACCGTTTGACCGGTCAGGACAGCAGAGACCAAACAGGGCGCCCATGGGCGCCCTGTTTGCATGTGTTCACTTCACGGCGTCAGTGGTGACGAACCTGCATCGTCAGGGCGCTGCCGCTGTCACTGCGAAACTGCAGATCAAAGGGCTCGTGCCAGCTTCGCCTGTGCAACGTGTAGCGACTGCTGCGCATCAAGCCGAGCGGCAACCCCCCTGCACGCATCAACCAGTGAGGTGAGGTGAGCCCGGCATTTGCAAAAAGCAGCCCATCCTCCTGATCGAACAGCAGGGCCGCCATGGCAAAGGAGTGACGCAGGCCCGACTCCAGCAGTTGCAGATTGAGGTAATCCAGCAATCGGTGTGGCTGGGTCAGCAGCAGGCTCTCTTGTTGCTGGTATTGGCGATAGGGGCCGTTCATCAGGGATCGCACCAAGGCACCACAGAAAGCCGCATCCACACCGAGGATGGGCAATTCCATCACCAGTACCAGCAGCTTGTCGTCCAATTTGAAGGTATCCGGGATGAAGAGATTGCCCATGCCGGCAAAGGTGACCTGCCAGGGTCCCCACTCCTGCATGCCAGGGGGGGCCAGCCAGGCGAGCAGCCGGCTGCTCGCCAGATCGTGGCCACGGAAGAAGTCGATGTGCTCCATCAGCTCCAGTTGCTGGCTCTGATGCCCGAGGTTTGTCAGGCATTGCTCGATGCTGCGGCGGATCTGCTCATAGTCATTCACCGGTTTGATGAAGAAGTCCCTGGCCCCCGCCCGCAGCGCACGCTCGATAGCAGCCATCTGATCCTGACCGGAGATGACGATGACGGGCACCTGTGGATAGCGGGCGGTGAGGCAGGCAATCACCTCATGACCATCCATGTTCGGCATGTTCAGATCACACAACACCACATCGGGGTGATAGAGCGCTGCGGCAGAGAGCCCCTCAATCCCGTCTTCTGCCTGAAAGACGCAGGCCCCGTCGTGCTCGAGATAAGATACCAGTGAGTGGCGAAAAACCGCTTCGTCTTCTACCACCAAGATCCGTAGTCCGGCTTTTGACATCTTGACAAAGCTCTTATTAGTCAAATGGTTATTTGAGCATTAAGACTAGATCATGGGCGCTGGATACCGCCACACAATATTGTCGAGCAGCGAGCCGGGCTGGCCTTGGTATCTGCCAAGCGTTTGAAATGGTCCGACTATTTTGCTCGCCCCCTTGAGCAGAGATGATTGACAACCGTCGCCCGGCAGCCGTTCTCTCGCAGGTCGGCACCATGAATTGTATGAGGCACCGCCATGAGGGATAATGCCCTCCACTCCAGATCGTGAAGCAGACCATGACGCCAGCCGAATACAGCGCCCTCGCCCATCCCAGACTCTCCCATCCGGCCCGCAGCCTCTATACCCTGCAACTGCGCCGCTTGGTGCTGGAAAATCGGCTGGCCCGACTCAACTATCCCGAGCTTGGCCGGGCATTGGCTGTCGTCGATCCGGGCAATCCCGGTGGTTTCAGCTATCAGGTCAACGCTCGTCAGCTGACCGAACTGCTCGACGAGCTGATGGAGGCCGAACTGCTTCAGGTCGAGGCCCAGACTGACAGTGAGCACTACCACCAGTGCCCTTTCCAGTTGCCGTTGCTGAGCCAGCGGGGGCGCAGCCCCCTGCCGGCACGCCCGTTCCAGATGCACCTGCAGTGGCGTCCGGACGAAGAACTGCCTGCTCTCGCACGCCTGTGCGGGGTGATCGATGCCAGCTACAGCGAAGAGGATCTCGGGGAGTTCATCGCCTACTGGCTCGGCCGCCCCGAGGTGTTCGACTCCCAGCACCAGTGGATGTTGAAATTTATTCGGGCCCTCAAGAGTCGGCGCTATGCCCGCCGCCCGGCGACCGTGGTCACCGGGTACCAGCAGGTCGCGCCAGCCCCGGTAGAGGCTGGCCCGAGCCGCCGGGCGCAAGAGATGATCGATGAAGCCAAACGGCTGGCACAAGCTCAGGAGCCGGAGAATGATTGATACCAGGCGGCCACGAAGTGCACTATTGACCCCCTGCCCATCCAGCCACAGCCCTAGCAGAAGGAGAATTCCATGACAGATCCGCACGACCCGATGCGCCAGGCACTGGAAGAGATCGAGGCCAAACGCCAGAAAATCGCCAAGGCGAGACAGGAGCAACGGGCTCATGATCCCGAGCTCAAGCGTCACGTCAGCAGCCTGCAGCAACGTATTCTCCGACTGCGGGCCGCAACCGGCGGCAGCCAGTACGACTACGAGACCCTGCGCAAGGAGTACGACGCCAAGGCCAATGCCGAAGTGCGCGAGTTGCAGAAGGCCGCCCGCCAGGAGCGGATCCAGAAGCTGATCGCCCAGGCCGACCTCAATCCGGACTGGATCTTCGACAAGATGGATTCCGGTGACCCGGCCCTGCAATACCCCATCGAGACAGCCCGCTACTTCATCAGCGGTTTCGAGCACTGGGAGAAGAGCGGCGGGGGCTGCATGCTGATCTACGGCGATTACGGCACCGGCAAATCCACCCTGGCGGGCGCCGTGGCCCACGAGTTGATCGCGCGCCACCAGAAGTCGGTGATCTTCCAGCAGTGGGCCTCCATCGTGGACAGGCTCTTCTTCAACGTCATCCAGGATCAGGAGGAGCGCAACCAGTACCGCCGCGCCCTGGAAGAGGTGGACCTGCTGATCATCGACGAGGTGGCGGCCAACCGCGCCAAGATGGCCGAGAGTCAGTCCAGCTTCCTCGGCCACCTGCTGCGCCGTCGTCGCAACCTGTCCAAAAGCGTCATCATCATCACCAACCACAGCCCCCAGAGCCTGCATCAGGCCATCGGCGATTTCAGCTATGAGGCGATCAAGGCGTTCAATCCGGTGGACATCCACCTGAGCGGACCCAGCCGCCGTCCCAGCATCGGCCATTACAACGGTTGATCCCGTCGGGCCGGCGTCCCTGATGTCCGGCCCTTCATATCCCCTGCACCTCACAAATAAAAACCACTCTCATTTACAGAGAGCCATCCAGGCTCTAGGCTTGCTCTTTTGTTCGAGAGGGCCTGTCATGCCAACCACACTCATCTTCGGTGCCAGTCGCGGACTGGGCCGCGCCTTCACCGACCACGCACTGCAACTGGGCCACAGGGTCGTTGCCCTGGTGCGCCATGCCGACATGGCCAGCGAGCTGCATACCCTGGGAGTCGAGGTCGTCATCGGAGATGCCCTGGACCCCCTGGCCGTGGCCCAGGCTTGCCGCTTGGCGGGCAGGGATGCCCGGGTAGTCTCCACCCTCGGCAGCTTTCGCCAGAGTGCACCGGTGGATTATCAGGGCAACCGCCATGTGATCGACGAGATGGAGCGCGCCGGGCTCAGCCGCCTGCTGCTGGTCACCTCCCTCGGTTGTGGCGACAGCTGGCAATACCTGCCCGAGCGGGCTCGCGCCGCCTTCGGACACGAGGTACGCCTCAAGAGCCTGGCGGAAAGCTGGCTGCAGACCAGCACCCTTGAGTGGACCATTTTACGCCCCGCAGGGTTGCAGGATGGGGAGCCCACGGGTCAGGCCATCCTCAGCCAGGGGCAAGAGAGGCATGGCCTGGTCAGGCGCCAGGATGTGGCGATACGGGGTTTGCAACTGCTCACCGACCAGGAGGCGTGCGGCCAGATCTATGCCATCGGCGATCCGGGTCTGAATCAGCCATGATCCCTGTGAATGGCAACACGGTCAGCCCAGTGGCTGACCGTGTTGTTGCAAGGCGCCTAGTCGGTGGAAGACGCTGTCGCCCCATCATCCGGCCGCGTTGCAGGGCACGGTTGACGCCAGCGGAGCAACCAGCACGCCAGAGCGCCATACAGCAGCGCCAGTCCCCACAACTGCCACCAGTAGCGGGAGACCTGGGCAAAGTCGGCCCCCATCTGATTGAGGCGCAGGAATCCCTCGATGGCCGGCGTGCTCGGGGCCCACTGGGCCAGCCAGTTGAGGGGAGCCGGGATGAGCTCAAGGGGCCAGATAAAGCCGGCCAGGAAGACCAGCGGCAAAGAGGAGACAAGCACTACCTGGGTCGGCAGATCACGGCGGGTGAACAGGGCGCCGAGCACGATCCCGAGCCAGGTGGTGGCCAGCAGGAACGGCAGGGTAAAGAGCCAGAGTTCGCCGGGTACAGCGGTGCGGGCAATACCGTAGTGATCGAAGCAGAAGCCGAAGAAGTAGGTCACCGGAAGGACGAAAAGAACCCCCACCACCAGGGTGCGGGCCAGCAACAAGGCCGGCACGGGGGCATGTTGCCAGTAGCCTGACTCGCCACGGCGGCTGCGCTGGTTCTGGGTCGCCCCCAGGATGCCGGTCCCCATCAGCAACACCTGATGCAGGATCAGCACGAATACCGCAGGCACCACGTAGTTCACATAGCCCATGGTGGGGTTGAATACCGGCAGCACATTGAGGCCCACCGCGTTCCAGCCCATGGCGGCCTGGGGCAGCGCCTCGCCCTGGCTCAACAGCCTGGCCACCTTCACCTGGGCGGCGAGCGTGCCCCCCGCCTGGGCCAGCCCTTCGGCAATGGTGCCATAGACCAGGAAGTAGGAGGCATCCCCGGCATAACCCAGGGTCACGCTCCTGCCCAGCATCAGATCCCGATAGAAGTGGCGGGGAATGTGCAAGATGCCGCTCGCCTTGCCGGTCAGCATCATCTGGCGGGCCTCGTCGAGCGAACCGGCACGGGCCACCAGTTTCACCTGCGCCGTGGCATCTGCCATGAACTCCAGCTGGCGGGAGAGCTGGCTGCCATCCTCGTTGACCACCACCACGGGCTCTTCCCTGGGCAATTGGTGCAGGTAGGGTTGGGGGTAGAGGAAGGAGTAGAAGAAGACGCCGCCAAACAGGGTCAGCATGATGGCGCGATCCGCCAAGAGGGTGCGCAGCTCAAGGCGCACCAGATCCCAGAATCCCATCATGGCCTGGACTCCTCATGGGGCAGGGCCGCGCCCGACGGCGTCCGGTAGCGGTGTACCACCAGCAACAGGGGCAGCAAAAACAGCAGCAGAGCCCCGAGCTGGGGCAGGGCCGCCGTCAACGGTTGACCATAATTGGTTTGCCCGATCTGCAGCTCCACATAGTGGGAGATGGGCAGCAGGCTGCGCCAGAACTGGGCCACATCCCCCATGGCGCTGACCGGAAAGGTGACCCCCATGAAGGCAAATCCCGGCGCCGTGTAGGCGCCGGCCAGAGAGAGCGCCCGCGCCGGATCCCGGATGATGGCGTAGAAGAAGGCCCCCATGGTGACGCAAGCGGCCGACGCCAGTCCCAGCCCCGCCGTCAGCACCAGCCAACTGCCTTGCATGGGGTACCCAAGCCCCTTGAACAGCAGCAGACTCCACGCCAGACCCCACCCCCAGCCGATGAGCACGTGGGGCAGCAGGGTACGCCAGAGGCCGAACCAGACCCCTCTGGTGGTCCAGTCCAACCCGAGGCGATCGGTGCGGGCCAGGGCGTTCAGGCCATAGAGCACCACCAGGATCTGCCACACCGCAGGTAGCAGGGCGCTCAGCAGAAACTGGGCGTAGCTGGAATTGATGTTGTAGAGCGCGGTAACCTGGCTCGCAATGGGTACGGATTGTCCCAGGGCACCGGGCAGCGTCTTGCCGTCGGCCATGGCCTCCAACACCCCTACCTGGCCATTGAGAGTTCCCACCACCTGGGCCAGTGCGGAGTTGACCAGCTTGGCAATCAGGATGAACTGGCCATTGTTGAACACGGTCACCCTGGGTTGGGTCCCCTCGCGGGCATCCCGCTCCAGGTGATGAGGGATCACCACCAGGGCATAGATGTCCCCCCCTCGCAGTGCCCTGGCCCCCTCGTCAATGGCGTCAAACTGCTGCGCTATCTTGAGCCCGGCGGAGCCATCGAGAGAGAACGCCAGTTGCCGGGAGAGGGTGCTGCGATCCAGATCCACCAGACCGACCTTGAGATCCCGCGCCAGGCCGGCTGAAAAGATCCAGCACAGGATCCCTATCAGCAGAAAGGGGACCCAGCTCGCCAGCGCCCGGCCGAACGGGTCCTGCCAGAGCAACCGCCATTCGCGCCCCATCAGAGCTCGACCAGCACGCTCATGCCGACCCGCAGCCCGTCAACCGGCTGCAAGGGGCGCGCTTCCACCTGGAAGCTTTTCATGTCGAACCCCTGGCGGGTGTCGGTGGCACGCCAGGTGGCGAAATCCCCCATCACGGCCACATGGGTCACCTTGAAGCGCACCAGCTGATCCCCCAGGCCGGGAATACGGGCATCAAACTCGGTACCGACCGGGAACCTTGGCAAGAGGTCCTCACGGACATGGAACTGGGCCCAGGCATCCTTCATGTCGAGCAAGGTCACCACAGGGAAGCCCTGGGGAGCCAGCTCGCCGCTACGCAACAGCACCTGGGCAACTTCCCCCTCGTGTGGGCTGGCGATGCGGGTATCGGCCAGATAGGCTTCCACTTCCGCCACTCCGCCAGCCGCCATCTTGGCCTGCTCGCGGGCCGCTATCTTGGTCTCTTCCCGCGCCCCTTCCAGTGCCATCTGGTATTGCTGCCAGGCCATGCCCTCGCTGTACTTCGCCGCCTGCCAGGCCGTCCAGGCCTCGTCACGCTTTTGCAGCGACATCACGCCATCCCGATGCAGGCTGGCAATGCGCTCGTAGGTTTTGCCATGAAGCAGGGCAGCCGCCTTGGCCTGTTGCCACTGATCCTTGGCGGCCGCGATCTGCTGCACTCGCGCCCCCTTCTCAGCCTCTTCGGCCATGGCACCCGCCGCGGCCTGCCCGGCCTTGGCCTGACTCAGCTTGGCCTCGATCTCCGGGCTCGCCAGAGTGAACGCCAGTTGGCCCCTGGCCAGTTGATCCCCCTTCTTCACCAGCACCTCGTCGATGCGGCCCGCCACCTTGGAAGAAACCGAATATTGCTGCGCCTCTATCTGCCCCTGCAGACGCACCGGCTCCGGCTGATAGGCCAGCCAGAAGCGCCAGCCAAGCCAGAGCACAAGCAATACCAGCGCCAGTGGCAGCAGCCAGGGCTTGCCCTGGCTCATCTTCTTCTTGATGGGGGGATGACTCATGAATTCACCTCGGCAAACGGGCGACCCTTGACGGTCGAAACGGACATGAATAACGGAGTGGAAGAGCGCGCGATCATGAGTTCACCTCGATCGCCTGGCCATGCTGATACTGGTTGAAACTGTTCATCTGACCGGAGAGTGCCAACAGGCGGGCCAGAGAGATCACGTATTGATAGGCGGCGGCGGCGCGCTGGGTCTTGACCCCGGCAAGCTGGGTCTGGGCATCGACCACATCGAGGGAAGTGGAGAGCCCCTGACCGAATGCCTTGTCACGCAACCGCACGTTCTCCTCGGCCAGCGCCTGGGTCGAGGAGAGAGAGTGATACTCCTCCAGTCCCTGGGCAGCCTCGCGCCAGGTCTTCTCGACCAGCAGCTCCAGATCCTGGCGGGTCTTGGCTTGCAGCAGGTTGACCTGGAGTTCGGCGCTCTTGGCTGCCTGGACCGTCTCGGAGCGGCCATCACGACTCACCAGCGGCATGCTGACCCCGACACCAACCAGCCAGTCCGGTGTGGTCTTGGAGACAATGGAATCATCTTCATAGAGGTTGTAGTTGCCGAACAGGAAGAGCTCGGGGGCGTATTTGCCCTTCTCCAGCTTGATCATCCCCTGGGCCTGCTCCTTCTTGGCCGTCAACAGCTTGAGACCGGGATGCACCGACAGGGTCTCCTCCACAAAGGGAGACAAGGCTGGCATCCCTTCGTTGATGAAGAGGGCGGTATTGGGCTCAGCCTGCTTGAGCTTGAGCATATGGCCGAGCGCCAGCTGGGCGATCTCCAGGCTGCGCCTGGCCTTCTGGGTATCGATACGTGCCCTGTCATAGGCAGACTGGGCCGAAAGGCGCTCCACCTTGGCGACCTGCCCCTGGGCTTCGAGCTTCTTGGCATGATCCAGATGGTGTGCCAGTCCCTGCTCGATCTCCTGCTTGGTCTGCACCACCTGCGCCGCCAGCACCACCCCGAAGTAGGTCTGGGAGAGGCTCTCGAAGGTGGACTGCTGTTTGAGCACCAGCAACTGCTCAGCCTCGCTCACTTGGGCCTGACGAATATCCTGGGCCGCATCGATGCGCCCGCCGGTAAAGAGCGGCCATAGCATCTTGACCGAACTGGTCACCACGTTCTGCTTGGTGAGGGGGGTGACGAAATCGCTCGGGCTGAGGTTGAGTGCCTGCATCACGGGTCCCAGCACCTTGCCGAATTCCGGATGATTGGCGATGGGGTTGAGATCCAGCATGTCCAGCTCCATCGGCTGATCGAGATGGGTATAGCTGGCCCCCACATCCACCTTGGGCAGGTACATGGCCTTGGCCGCCTCCCGCAGTTGCTGGGCCCGCTCCACCCCGGCCTGCTCTGCCGCCAAGCCGTCATCCTGCTGGATGACCCGGCTCCAGGCCTCGGTAAAGCTGACCGTCTGCGCCTGAGCCGACCCCAGCACGATACCCAGCAGGCATGGGCAGAGCGACTTGATGAACTTTACCGTCATACATCCCCGATCCGTTTGTAATGAAATTGTGTAGAGTCTTTGCTCAATTCAGGCCCGCTATCATAGCCTAAACCGGCTTGAGAGGGAGACTCACAAATCACCATCTCCCTCACTCGCGCCCTCCTGACCATGGTCACAGACAATATGTCCGATTTTCAAGCACTCCTGAATTTGCAAGCCTTGGCGCGACGTTTTTTTCAGAAAAAAATGGCTGACGCTCAAATACTAACCTTTTCTCCTGACTAAAAAATGCGTAATATACGCCGCCCTAAGCCGATGGTAACCGTGGAATGCAGATAGGTCCCCACACGCTTGAAACTCCCCTGATCGTGGCCCCCATGGCCGGTGTAACAGACCGACCATTTCGTGAACTTTGTTTACGTTTGGGAGCCGGTATGGCCGTTTCCGAGATGCTGCTGGCCAACCCGGATGTCTGGGATACCCAGAAAACCCGGATGAGAATGGATCACTCTGCTGAAGGCGGCTTGCGATCGGTCCAGATTGCCGGTGCCGACCCCGAGATGATGGCGTTTGCTGCCCGCTACAACGTGGAGCAGGGCGCTCAGATCGTCGACATCAACATGGGATGTCCGGCAAAAAAAGTGAATAAGAAGCTGGCAGGTTCCGCCCTGCTGCGTCAGCCAGACCTGGTCAGATCCATCTGCCGGGCCGTGGTGGATGCGGTGGAAGTACCTGTCACCTTGAAGATCCGCACAGGATGGGATCCGGATAACCGCAATGGCGAGGAGATCGCCCGAATCGCCGAAGATTGCGGTATCGCGGCCCTTGCCGTGCATGGTCGTACCCGTGCCTGCCTCTACAAGGGCGAAGCGGAGTACGACACTATCAGGGCGATTAAGCAGGCCGTATCGATTCCTGTTGTCGCCAATGGCGACATCGATAGCCCGGAGAAAGCCCGGTATGTCCTCGACTATACCGGTGTCGACGCCGTGATGATCGGCCGTGCTGCGCAAGGACGACCCTGGATTTTCCGGGAAATCCGCCATTTTCTTGAAACGGGCACCAAGCTGCCGCCTCCCGACAGGGAAGAGGTTCGCACCCTGATGAACGAGCATGTCACCAATCTGCACCAGTTTTACGGTGCCTATCTGGGAGCGCGCATTGCCCGTAAACACGTGGGCTGGTATCTGGATGAAGAAGAGGCGGGCCGAGAATTCCGTAAGCACTTCAATGCCCTGGATTGTGCAGACGCACAACTCGAGGCACTCGAAGCGTATTTCGATGGATTAGGTTAACGCATAACTAAAGAGCCGACCGAATATGTTCGAACAAACCCTGACTTCTGATGCATTGGTAACAACTACTCACAATCACGCTGCCGAGCCGACCCAACGCCCCCTGCGTGACTCTGTGCAACAGGCCCTGCGTAACTACCTGGCCCAGTTGAACGGTCAGGAAGTGATTGATCTGTACGATATGGTTCTCTCCGAAGTCGAAGCTCCCATGCTGGACGTGATCATGCAGTACACCCGTGGCAACCAGACTCGCGCCGCCGTGATGATGGGCATCAACCGCGGCACCCTGCGCAAGAAACTCAAGCGTTACGGCATGAACTGATCCCGGTCATTCTGCTGCAGTGCAGACGAAGGCGTATCCCAGCGATGGGATACGCCTTTTTCTATGCCCGGTGTTTACCTGCTCACTCCACCGCCAGCTTGATACCAAGCCCCACGAACAGCCCCCCCATCACACGATTCAGCCAGGTGGCCACCCGGGTGGGTAGTCGCACCTTGCGGCTTGCAAACGCGGTGGAAAACGCCAGCAGATGGCACCAGATCATGCCGTTGAAATTGAAGATGCAGCCCAGCACGATGAATGCCAGTGCTTTTTGCGGCGCATCTGGCGCGATGAACTGGGGTACAAAGGCGAGGAAGAACAGGGCCACCTTGGGGTTGAGGACATTGGTGAGCAACCCCTGCCGAAAGATGCGCCCATAAGAGAGCGCAGGCAGCGCCACAGCCCCATCCACAGACGTTGAAGTGCCACTCCTCTGCCAGAGCATGGACACGCCGAGATAGACCAGATAGAGCGCCCCCATCAGCTTGATGACGGCAAACAGCTCGGCAGAGGCACTCAACAGGGCAGACAGTCCCAGCGCCGCCGCCAACACATGCACCATGGTACCTGTCCCGATACCCAATGCCGCCATGGACCCTGCACGCCATCCCTGGGAGCCGCTGCGCAGCATGATGAGCAGGGAGTCAGGCCCAGGCATCATGTTCAACAGCAGGCCAGAAACGATAAACAACGCCAGATCGTGGATCCCCAACATAGACAGCTCCTTGTACATGAAAGAAACAGTCTATGGATCCTGAGGTACTTGTCACTCCCGTTTCCAGCAATAGTGATTATCAAGGAAGGGAATAGCGTTTGAGCCGGAGATACTTGACGCTCAACCTGGTGAGAAAGAGAGATTGAGCCGTTTGAAAGACAGTGATACTGGCTGAATAACAATGTTTATCGATGTAATAGACTGGGTTTTGCGCATTAACCAGACTTATTATCTAAAAAATAAATTTCAGGCAATAAAAAACCCCGCTCGAGTGAGCGGGGTTTCTTGTATTGGGTGCCTGGCAGTGTCCTACTCTCGCATGGCGAATGCCACACTACCATCGGCGCTACAGCGTTTCACTTCTGAGTTCGGCATGGGGTCAGGTGGTTCCACTGCGCTATTGCCGCCAGGCAAATTCTTAATCCAGAAAGCTGACGTGAATAACGACTTCGCTAGTTTGCGTTGTCATTATCACTGAATTTGTAAGTAGTTCGCTTGGTATTTGCTACAAGTCTCTGAACACTTCTTGGGTGTTGTATGGTTAAGCCTCACGGGTAATTAGTATGGGTTAGCTCAACGTATCGCTACGCTTACACACCCCACCTATCAACGTTGTGGTCTCCAACGGCCCTTTAGGACCCTCAAGGGG
>NZ_JALIHH010000011.1:0-23906 GCF_022869435.1 Aeromonas sp. LsrichE-8G | reverse complement strand
ATACAAGGGGTTGCTGAAAAACGATAACCAACTGGCGATGTTATTCACGCTGGCCAACCTGTTTCGGGCGGACCAAATGATACGTCAGTGGGAGAGATCTCACTAAAAACTGGGAATAACGCCTTAAATGGCGAAGAAACGGTCTAGATAGGCTGATTCAAGGCATTTACGGGAGAAAAGATCGGCTCAAACTGAAAAAATGAAATGACTGAGTCAGCCGAGAAGAATTTCCCCGCTTATTCGCACCTTCCAAAGCTTCTGGGGGTCTCTTAAAAATGAACTGGTTCACCACCATAGATTCGAGACGAGAGCGGAGGCCAAGGCAGCGATTCAGGAATACATAGAGATTTTTTACAACCGCCAGCGTCGGCATTCACGACTTGGCAATGTCAGCCCGGCGGAGTTTAACAAGAGGTATTGGAGAACTGCTCAGGCTGCTTGATCCGGGACTGTCCGATCTTGTCAGGACACCTCAAACATCACCTGATTCTGGATATGCTGTGGCATGGCCTGGAACTCACTCACCGAGTCCGTCATCTCGATAATGACCAGACTACAACCGGTCGCGACCCAGAATGCCCTCGCCTCCTCTACTGATGAAAAGGGCTCAATAATTTGCTCCATGACCGAGACATGGAGTGCCGGGTAGGCCGCGAGCAATGTCTCCTTCGGCCATGCCATACAAGTTTTCATCGTGTTTCTCTCCAACAAAAAGGCCCTTAAGCTCAGATGAACTTAAGGGCCTGGGAACTGTGAAATGTGGACCAACAGCCGATGTGTCAGCGCTGTCTGGTTATTAATATCTGTTTATAAACAATACCTTTTCGGTCACTCAGCCTGGATCATAGACGAGAGACCTTCGCTGATATTGCGACTGCGCTCAGAGGTCAGCTTTGCATACCGCTGGGAGGATTGAATGCTGGCGTGGGCCAGCTGTGCCTTGACGTCATACAGGCTGTATTGCCCTGAAGAGACCAAGGCACTGGCGACAGAATGACGAGCCGTATGGAAGCAAACCTCATCGCGGTCTTCGATACCGGCCTTCTGCAACACCCGTTCATAGGCACATCTGGGTTCACCGATGGGCTTGCCCTGACATCGAATATGCTGGCTCGCGAACACATAGGGGTTACCGGCTATTCTGGGAAGCTTCTCCAGAATATCGATAGCCAATGTGCTCAGGTAAATGATCCGGCTCTTGCCATTCTTGGTCAGCGGTACGAACAGCGTCTTATCCTCCCAGTTCACATGTTCCCATTTAGCGAGTAACACTTCGGACTTTCTCGCCCCCGTCAGATAGAGCATCGCGATGAAGCTGCCTGCGGCTTGATTGCGATCCTGCAATGCCACCTCAATGACCCGTTTCATCTCTTCAATCGATAGGAAACGCGTCCTGGCATTGTCCTCCTTCAACAGCTTGATCTTGGCCGCCTCATTAGTGTCCAGAATGCCCCAGCGCACCGCATAGCTGCCCATGGTCTTTAACTGGGCCAGCACACGGTTGGCGGTACTCGGTGCGTAGGCCGTCTGCTGAGGGTTGTTGGGGTGAACCATCTCCGATTGCAACTGCAGGACATCCATCGCCTTGAGCTGTCGGTAACGCATGGCCCCAAAGCGTGGTTCGATGTTGTGTTTAAACCGCTGAATGTCGCTGTTGATCGATCGTTTGCCGATGGTCTTGAGGTGCGGCAAAAAGGTCTGCCAGAAGAACTCCGAAAGGGTGGGCTCAGTTTTGTAGCTATCCCGCTCTGCTACCGGGTCGATACCGTCTGCCAACATCGCCTTGTACTTGCGGGCAATGGTCCTGGCTTGGCTCACATCGATATCGCCGAATCGCCCCAAAGCGATGCTGCGCTTCTTACCCTGGAGGGTATAGCGCAGTAGGAAACGCTTACTGCCCTGGCTTTTTCCTGACAAGAGTTTTAAGCCAATGACCTCTGTATCTGAGAACTCCAGTTCAGTAGCGCCAGCCTCTCGTTGTTGTGCGGGCAAAGCCTTGATGGCTGCATTGGTAAAGCGAAATTTGGTCTGCATAGATACCTCCGATGATGGGTTAGATCATGGGATTAATATCTGTTTCAAAGAGGATTCAATGCGGGTTTGGGAGGGGTGAAGACGAAGGGGTAACGGTGAGCGGCACTTGCTTCAGCACCAGAAACAGACCCCGGAAAAGTCCGGAGCAGTAGCCTACCAAACGTCCTTGGCTATGTTGGAAGACTGAGCAGGTTGTTCGCAACGAATTGCAGGAAGTAGTAAGTCGCTTAGACAAGAAATGGACAAGAAAGGAAAACTGACAGAGGGAAAACGCTGGGGAGCAGAAACAAAAACGACGCAATGAAGCGTCGTATCTGTTTTATCTGTAAGGCTTTTTCTTCAATTTTAATGGTGCCTGAGGCCGGAATCGAACCGGCACGACGCGAACGTCGAGGGATTTTAAATCCCTTGTGTCTACCGATTTCACCACTCAGGCACCGCAATCGGTATCAAGTCCGCGGGCGGGCTTGTCAATATGGAGGCACGTTCCGGAGTCGAACCGGACTAAACGGATTTGCAATCCGCTGCATAACCGCTTTGCTAACGCGCCATGCAAAAGAGAGAAACTCTCTATTGTCTGAATTTGGAGCGGGAAACGAGACTCGAACTCGCGACCCCGACCTTGGCAAGGTCGTGCTCTACCAACTGAGCTATTCCCGCATCGGTCTGGCTGACTGCCTGACTGTGAGAACGCATTCTAGCGATGTTCCCCGCCCAGTCAACCAAAAACATTTAATACGCTGATCGTTCGGGTGTTTTTTACCCTTTTCCCACACTTTTGCAGCTCATGGCCGTTTCTCGGCGCCAGTGGCAGAGAAACGGCCATCTTCCCGTCGGGACTAGAACCGGGAGTGGTAGCTGAGATCGCCCCAGGCGGCCTTCATGTACTGGAACATGGACCAGAAGGTGAGCACGGTGGCCACGTAGAGCAGCACATAGGCGAGCCACACCATCCAGATGTCGTATTGCCAGATGAGGCCGGTGAGCGACACCATCTGGATCATGGTCTTCCATTTGCCAATCCAGCTGACGGCCACCGAGGAGCGCTTGCCAAGCTCGGCCATCCATTCACGCAGGGCGGAGATGATGATCTCCCGGCCAATCATGGTCATGGCGGGGATGGTGACCCAGACGGTGTTGTAGTGCTCGACGATGACCACCAGGGCCGCCGCCACCATGATCTTGTCGGCCACCGGATCGAGGAAGGCGCCAAAGGCGGTGGACTGGTTCAGCTTGCGGGCAAGATAGCCGTCAAACCAGTCGGTTGCGGCCGCCAGGATAAAGACGATGGCCGCCGCCATGTAGGACCACTGATAGGGAAGGTAGAACAGGATGACGAAGACGGGGATGAGCAAAATCCGAAAGAACGTCAGCAGGTTAGGAATATTTGTCATTATTTTCAGCCACTTCTTGTATGCCGCTACATGGTAGCCCCAAGCCGATCGCGGATGCAACCGAACTGGCGCCCGCCTTGGTCCATTAATCCATCAATAACCTCAGGATGCCGGTCATTATGGCATTTGGGAGCCCCCTGCGTCACGGCTCTTGTGCGCAGGCGGCAAGCCCTGATGCCCCCTGGCGTGACCTCCTTCACACCAAAGGCAGCGCTAGAGCGAGTGCAATGCGTCGTGGATGGACTGGGCCAGCTCCTGGCTGATGCCGGGCACCTTGGCGAGCTCGTCCACCCCGGCTTTTTTCACCTCCTGCAAACCCCCCAGGTATTTGAGCAGCGCCTGCCGCCGTTTCGGCCCCACCCCGGGAATCTCTTCCAGGGTACTGGTGGTGCGGGCCTTGGCGCGCCTGGCCCGGTGGCCCGTGATGGCAAAGCGGTGGGATTCGTCGCGAATGTGCTGGATGAGGTGCAAGGCGGGCATGTCCGCCGGCAAATGCAGCTCTTCGTGGCTGTCCCCCAGGATCAGGGTCTCCAACCCCGCTTTGCGGGTCACCCCCTTGGCGATGCCCACCAGCAGCGGGTATTTGCCGCCGAGAAACTCCAGCTGGCGCGCCAGGATCTCCTCCGCGCGACGCAACTGGCCGAGACCACCGTCGATGAACAGCACATCCGGCACCTTGTCCGGCTCCTGCTGCTTGCCAAAGCGGCGCTCCAGCGCCTGCTCCATGGCGGCATAGTCATCCCCGCCGGTGATGCCGTCGATGTTGAAGCGGCGGTATTCCGAGGAGAGCGGCCCCTCCCGGTTGAACACCACGCAGGAGGCCACGGTGCGCTCCCCCATGGTGTGGGAGATATCGAAGCACTCCATGCGGGCGATGGGGGTCTCGAGCTCCAGCAGCTCCTCCAGCTGATCGTAACGGGCGGTGATGGTGCTCTTGTGGGCGAGGCGCGAGCGCAGCGCGGTCTGGGCATTGATGGAGGCGAGCTTGATGAAGCGGGCCCGTTCGCTGCGCGTCCGGCTCACCACCCGCACCTTGTAGCCGGCGGTCTGGCTCAGGGTGTCGGCGATGACGCTCTCATCCTCCAGCGCCACGTCCAGCAGCACCTCGCTCGGGATCTGCCGTCCCCCCTGCCCCGACAGATAGAACTGCAGCAGGAAGGATTGCACCACCTCGTCAAGCGGGGTATCGGCCGGCACTTTCGGGAAGTAGCTGCGCGATCCCAGCACCTTGCCCTGGCGGATGAAGAGCACGTGGATGCAGGCGGTCCCCTGCTCGAAGGCCACCCCCACCACGTCGAGCTCGTCCAGCACGTTGCCGCTCACCGACTGCTGCTCGGTGACCCTGCGCAGGGCCTGGATCTGATCCCGGTAGCGGGCCGCCTCCTCGAAGCGCAGATCGCCGCTGGCGGACTCCATCTTGCCCACCAGTTCGCCGATCACCTGCTGGTTCTTGCCCGCGAGGAACAGCTTGGCCAGCGCCACCTGCTGGGCATACTCGGCCTCGCTCACCAGCCCCGCCACGCAGGGGCCGGCGCAGCGCTTGAGCTGGTAGAGCAGGCAGGGGCGGGTACGGTTGGCATAGACGGCATCCTCGCACTGGCGCACCGGGAAGATCTTCTGCATCAGGTGCAGGCTCTCGCGTACCGCGCCGCCGGAGGGGTAAGGGCCGAAATACTCCCCCTTCACCTTGCGGGCGCCGCGATGGACGCCGATGCGCGGGTGCCGATGGTCGGTGATGATGATCCAGGGGTAGGACTTGTCATCCCGCAGCAGCACGTTGTAGCGGGGCTGGTACTGCTTGATGAGGTTGTGCTCGAGGATCAGCGCCTCGGTCTCGGTGTGGGTGACCGTTACCTGCACATCGGCAATCTGGCGCACCAGGGTGCGGGTCTTGATGCTGTCGACATTGGCCCGAAAGTAGGAGGCGAGCCGTTTCTTGAGATCCTTGGCCTTGCCCACGTAGATGACGGTGCCGCCGCTGTCGTACATGCGGTAGACACCACTCTGGTGGGTGACGGCGCTCAGAAACGCCTTGCTGTCAAAATGGGGCTCGGGAGAGAGGGTCATCGGCAACTCGACTCAACGGATGAATGCAAAAAGACGGGGAGAGCATACTGCCCACAGCCTGCAAAAAGCAAAAGGCGGCCGGTGCCGCCTTTGGTGTCCACACACCCCCGTTACAGGGTATCGGCATCCAGCATGCCATAACGAATGGCCAGATGGGTCAGCTCCACGTCACCGTTGATCCCCAGCTTGCTGAACAGGCGGTAGCGGTAGCTGTTGACCGTCTTCGGGCTCAGGTTGAGTTGCTCGGAGATGTCGGTCACCTTCTGCCCCTTGGTGATCATCATCATGATCTGCAGCTCCCGCTCGGAGAGGGACTTGAAGGGGTTCTCGTCGGCGGAGGCGAACTGGCTCAGGGCCATCTGCTGGGCGATCTCCGGGGAGATGTAACGCTGACCGGAGTGAACCAGGCGAATGGCGTGGATCATCTCGTCCGGCGCGGCCCCCTTGGTGAGGTACCCGGCGGCGCCCGCCTGCATCACCTTGGTAGGGAACGGATTTTCTGAATGAATGGTCAGCACTATGATGCGTACATCGGGGCGGATCCGCAGGATCTTGCGGGTCGCTTCCAGACCGCCGATGCCCGGCATGTTCATGTCCATCAGGATCACATCGGGGTGATGTTGCCGACAGAAGGCCACCGCGGTTTCCCCGCTCTGCGCCTCGCCCACCACCTTGATCCCGCGGACGTCTTCCAAAATGCGTCTTATCCCTGTACGCACCAACTCATGATCATCGACCAGGAATACATTAATCACCCAAACACCCCGTTTTTTATCTCGTTATATGCCAGTTAGGGTTAACACGGCGTCTTGCATCATAACCAAACTCGATGATTTGGCAAACCATGGGCGGGAAAAGTTTGAAATTGCTCGTAAAATTCGTTTTAAATCAAATTATTATACAAAGAATCAATTAAAAAACGGCGCCCTGGGGCGCCGTATTGCATCAAAGCCGTTCCGCCAGCCTCAACCGGCCAGCAGCGCTCGCACCTTGTCGAGATCGGCCTGGGTGTCCACCCCCACCGGCGGGGCTTGCAGCGCCTGGGCCACGTGGATCTTCTCCCCGTACCAGAGCACCCGCAGCTGCTCCAGGGCTTCGACCTGCTCGAGCACGCTCGGCGCCCAGTCCACGTAACACTGGATGAAGCCGGCGCGATAGGCGTAGATGCCGATGTGGCGCTGGTAGTGATCGCCAATCTGCTCGCGGCTCCCCGCAACGCGATCGCTGGCCGCAAAGCGGTCCCGATCCCAGGGGATGCTGGCGCGACTGAAATAGAGGGCATACCCCTCCCGGTCGGTCACCACCTTGACGGCATTGGGATTGAACGCCTCTTCGGCATCCCTGATCGGCACCGACAGCGTCGCCATGGGCGCGCTGGCCGCGGCCAGGTTGTCCGCCACCTGGCGGATGATGACGGGGGGAATGAGGGGCTCGTCCCCCTGCACGTTGACGATGATGGTATCGGCGGCAAAGCCGTAGTGACGGCACACCTCCGCCAGACGCTCGGTGCCGGACTGGTGATCCGGTGAGGTCATGCACACCTCGAACCCGGCAGCGGCGGCAAAGGGAGCCAGAGCCTGCTGTACCCGCTCGTCATCGGTGGCGACGATCACCCGATCGGCGCCCGATTGCAGGGCCTTCTCCACCACGTGCTGCACCATGGGCTTGCCGTGAATGTCGGCCAGCGGCTTGCCCGGCAGCCGGGTGGAGGCGTAACGGGCAGGAATGACGACGACGAAACTCATGGCTTCAGCTCTTCCAGCGCCAGGTGACGGGCCCGGTTCTCCAGCAGCACCGGGATCCCCTCCTCCAGGGGATAGGCCAGTCTGTCGAAGCGGCAGATGAGCTCCTGAGGGCCCTCGGCGTGCGCTTGATAGTGCAGTTTCCCCTTGCAGACCGGGCAGGCGATGATGTCGAGCAGTTTAATATCCAGTGCCACAACGAAACTCCTTTAACGATTTCCCACAGGCGATCTTGCCTGGCATGTCAATGTGCAGGGCCAGCCCCCGAGTCCGGGCGCTGGCCGTCTGTTCCAATCCGGTGGCGCCCCGTCAGGGCGCCTGGTGCTTGTCCCCCCCGGGCTGCGGGCCCAGGGTGCGCAGCAGCGCCTCCCCCAGGGCATCGGGCAGCTCGGCGCTGACCGGCAGATACCACCAGTTGTCCGGGGCGAAGGGGCGGCACTTGACCGCATCCTTCTCGGTCATCAGCAAGGGGCGCTGGCGGAAGCGGGCCAGCAGCTCGGCGGCGTCGAACGCCTGGTGATCCCCGTAGCCGACGCTCTGCACCAGCTCGTAACCAAGGGCGGTCAGGGTGGCGAAGAAACGGGGGGGATGGCCGATGCCCGCCAGGGCATCCACCGGCCCCGAGAGGGGGGCCGTGAGAGGCGCATCGTCGCACACCCGGCGCAGGGTATCCGGCACCAGGCGCATGGCGTACTCGCCACGGGCGGGTTCACCGCCGTTGCAGATGATGGCGTCCACCCGCTTGAGGCGGGTCGTGGGCTCGCGCAGCGGCCCCATGGGCAGCAGACAGCCATTGCCAAAGCGGCGCGCCCCGTCCACCACCACCAGTTCGATGTCACGGGCCAGGGCATAGTGCTGCAGGCCGTCGTCGGTGACGATGATGTCCACCTCACCGCTTTGCTCCAGCAACCGCACCGCATCGGCCCGTCTGGGGGCCACCGCCACGGGGCAGCCGCAGCGCCTTGCGATGAGCACGGGCTCATCCCCGGCCTCGGCCGGGGTGCTGCTCTCATCCAGTCGATAGGGGTAATGGGGCGCCTTGCCGCCATAGCCGCGGCTGACCACGCCTGGGCGCCAGCCCCGGGCCTGGAGTTGTTCCACCAGCCAGACCACCACAGGGGTCTTGCCGTTGCCCCCCACCGAGAGATTGCCCACCACCACCACCGGCAGGGTGGCCCGATAGGCGCTGAGCCAGCCCCGGCGATACCCCAGACGGCGGACGCCGCTGATCAGGGCAAACAGCAGGGCGAAGGGGGCCAGCCCCCAGCGCCAGAGGCTGTTCCCGTACCAGAGTCTGGCCAGCATCAGCCCTTGTTACCCGTGGCTGTATTACCAAACTGAATGGCCCGCAGCTGGGCATAAGTACCATGCATGTCCATCAGGGTTTGGTGGTTGCCGCGCTCGACGATGTGTCCCTCGTCGATCACCAGGATCTCGTCCGCCTTCTCGATGGTGGAGAGGCGGTGGGCGATCACGAGGGAAGTGCGCGCCTTGCACAGCTCGTCGATGGCCGCCTGGATGTGGCGCTCGGACTCGGTGTCCAGGGCCGAGGTGGCTTCGTCCAGCAGCAGCACCGGGGAGTCCCGCAGCAGGGCGCGGGCGATGGCGATGCGCTGGCGCTGGCCGCCGGAGAGGGAGGCGCCGTTCTCGCCGATGACGGTGTCATAGCCTTCCGGCATCTTGCTGACGAAGTCGTCCGCATGGGCGATGCGGGCCGCCTGCTTGATCTCGTCGCGGCTGTACTTCTCTTCCGCCGCGTAGGCGATGTTGTTGGCCACGGAGTCGTTGAAGAGGTGCACGTGCTGGGAGACCAGGGCGTACTGCTTGCGCAGCTCGCTCAGGCGGTATTCGCGGATGTTGACGCCATCCAGCAGAATTTCCCCCTCTTCGATGTCATAGAAGCGGGTCAGGAGGCTCGCGATGGTGCTCTTGCCGGAACCGGAACGCCCCACCAGGGCCACCGATTTGCCTGCCTCCACCTTGAAGCTGATGTTGTGCAGCGCTGGTGTCTCCTTGGTCGGGTAGGTGAAGGTGACGTTGCGAAACTCGATTTCACCTCGGGCACGTTCCAGGGTGCGGGTGCCGGTGTCCTGCTCCGGGGTGGAGTCCAGCAGACCGAACAGGCTCTGGCAGGCGGTGATGCCGCGCTGGAACTGGTTGTTCACGTCGGTCAGGCTTTTCAGCGGCTTGAGCAGCATCATCATGGAGGTGACCATGACGGTGAAGGTGCCCGCAGTCAGGGTCGCCTTGACGCTGTCGATGGTGGCGACATAGAGGAAGACCGCAAGAGCCACGGAGGCCACCATCTGGACGATGGGGCTGCCGATGGCGTCGGCGGCGACCATCTTCATGGTCTGCTGGCGCATCCGGTTGCTCACCTGGTAGAAGCGCTTGTCCTCCACCTCCTGACCCCCGAACATCAGCACCTCTTTGTGCCCCTTGAGCATCTGCTCGGTGGAGGTGGTGATGTCACCCACCGCCTGCTGGATGTGGCGGCTTATCTTGCGAAAACGTCGGCTGATGATGCTGATGAGGATCCCGACCAGGGGCCCCACCACCAGGAAGATCACCGACAACTGCCAGGAGTGCCAGAACATCAGGCCCAGCAGGCCGATGACAGTGGCCCCTTCCCGCACCAGGGAGACCAGGGTCGAGCTCGCGGCGGACGACACCTGACCGGCGTCATAGGTCACCTTGGAGAGCAGGTTGCCGGTGTTCTGGCGGTCGAAGAAGCTCATGGGCATGGCCATCAGGTGGCTGAACACCTGCTGCTGCAGGCGCATCACCACGTGGTTGCCGACCCAGGCCATGCAGTAGTTGGAGAGGAAGGCGGCGCAGCCGCGCAGAGCCACGATGCCGAGGACGAAGAAGGGCATCCACTTGAGCACGCTGCTGTCGTTGCCGTTGAGCCCCTGATCGATAAGCGGTTTGATGGAGTAGACGAAGGTGGTATCCACGGCCGCGTAACCCAGCATGCCAATGATGCCGCCCACCAGACCCAGCTTGCGATCCCGGACATAACCGAGCAGGCGCTTGAAGACGGTCCAGCTCTCTTGTGAGGTTTCTTGTTGCATGAATAGCCGTTAATAAGGGAAATGACGGGCTATTCTAGCCAAACCTTGGAGCTACACCAAGCGCCGCTGGCGCGATGGCTACAACCCGGGTCACAAATGAAGGCCGCCCCTTGCCGGGTTGGCTCACCGGATCCTCACTCCCTTCCCCATACCTGCGGCTGCCACCAGGGGCCGCCACGCCTGTACCAGGGCCCCTGCTCCCGCTCGGCCCGGATCCTGAGCCCCGCGTCCCCCGGCTCGATCAGGATGGCACCCGCCTCCCCCGTGACCCACTGCCGCGCCCCCTGGTATCGCGCCACCACCTCGGGGCGGGGAAAGCCCCACTGGTTCATGAAGCCTGCACTGTGCACCACGAAGGCAGGTTTCACCGCCGCCACGAAGGGGGCCGTGGAGGAGGTGCGACTGCCATGATGCGGGCTCACCAGCAGGGTGCTGGCCAGCCCCGCGCCCTCCTCCAGCGCCAGCAGGCGGCGCTCCGCCTGCTGCTCGATGTCGCCGCTCAGCAGCAGCCGATGGCGCCCGTCGTCCAGCTGCACCACGCAACTGTCGTTGTTGCGCCCCGCCCCGGCTGCCAGGGGCCAGAGCACCCGTACATCCAGTCCCTGCCAATGCCACTGCTGACCTCGGCGGCAGGCCTGGGTAGCCGGTGCAAAGGGGAAGGAGGAGAGCTCCCGGCGCACCGCCATGCTCTGCAGCAAAGCCTGCCGGTTGCCCGCGTGATCCCTGTCTCTGTGGCTGATGATCAGGGTGTCGATCACCCGGATGCCGAGCCGGTTGAGCAGGGGCAGGATGGCCGCATTCGCCATGTTGTAGCCCCCGGGGTAGCGATCCCCGGTATCAAACAGGATGGCCCGATCCCCCCGGGTGACGAGCACCGATAGCCCCTGCCCCACGTCCAGCACCCGCACCTGCCAGGAAGCGGGAGCAGGCCAGAGGGCGAGCAGCAGGGCCGCCGCCACCGGCCCCCCCAGGGCGCGCCCTCCCGGCAGGTGCCATCCCGTCCACAGCAGGATCAGCAGGGCGCTGGCGGGCATCAGCCAGCCGGGCACCGGCCACCAGAGCTGCAGGCGATCCGCCAGCTGCGTGAGCCCCCACAGCACCCACTCCAGGCCGAAGGCGGAGACCCAGAGCAGGCCGTGGGCCAGCAACGTGGAGAGGGGCGCCACCAGCACGCCGATGAGCGCCAGGGGAATGATGACAAGGCAGAACAGCGGCAGTGCCAGCAGATTGAGCAGAAACGCCAGGGGCGCCATCCCCTCGAACAGCAGCAGTTGCAGGGGCAGCAATCCGAGCAGCAGCAGAAGTTGCAGCCGCACCAGGCCGGGGCGATCGTGCAACAGGCTCGCCAGCAACAGCAGGGCCACCGCCAGAAAAGAGAGCCAGAACCCCGCCGAATAGAGGGCGAAAGGGTCCCACAATGTCAGTACCACAAAGGCCCACAGCCAGATCCGGTGGCTCGGCCAGTCCCGCTTTAGCCAGCGCAGCAGGCTCCACACCAGCACCATGATGAGGGCACGCTCGGTGGCCACCGCAAACCCCGCCAGCCAGCTGTAGGTGGCCGCGAACAGGAGTGACACGCAGATAGCCCCGCGCAGCCCGAACAGCCGCCCGAGCCACCAGCCGAGCACCGCCACCAGAGCGATATGCTGGCCCGAGATGGCGATGATGTGGGTCAGGCCGCTGCCGCGAAAGAGTTCCCACTGGGCATCCTTGATCCCCCCCTGCTCCCCGAAGGTGAGGGCCGCCAGCAGGGGGGCCTGTGCCATCCCCTCCCAGGCGCGACTCGCCGTCGCCAGCCAGCGATCGCGCACACCCGGGGGCACGGCATCCAGGGCGATGACCCGGCGCAGGTTGCCGGTGGCGGTGATCCCCTTGCCAAGGAGCAGGCGCCGCCCATCCATCCCCGCTTCGTTGGCCAGGCCATGGGCCGGCTTGAGAGAGGTCACCAGGGTGACGCGGCTGCCGGCAGGCAACGGCGGCAACACCTGATAGGCATTGACCCGCACCAGGGGTGGCACGATGAGGGGGCGATCGTCCAGGGTGTCGAGGCGCAGCAGCAGGCGCGCAAATTTATCCCCCTCTTTCTCTCCCGAAGACTCCGTACTTTGCACGTGTGCGGTTATGATGTGGCTCGTTTTTTTGCCAAGTTGATCCAGCCAGGCAAGCCGATAGTGCAAATTCACCTGCATCCAGAGGATGCCGAGCAGCAGAAACAGCAGCCGCCAGCAACGACCACCGGCGAGAGGAAGCGCGAGCAGCAGCATCAGGCCACCCCATTCCCATGAAGGCAACCATGGCCAAAGCAGTGAGGAGCTTGCCCCCAGGGCAAACGACAACAGACGCAGATCCATGGAGCAAGTATTTAGCAAGGTTCAGAACATGCCCAAACGAATCATACAGCGCTGGCTACCCGACCCGGCGACCCTCAAGGAACACAAGCACTTGCGACTCTTTGGCAAGCTGCTGCTGGATGCCAACCTCTGGCATCTCAACCGGCGTTCCGCCGCCGGTGCCTGTGCGGTCGGCCTCTTCATGGCCTGGGTTCCCCTCCCCTGCCAGATGCTGCTGGCCGCTGGCGGCGCCATCGCCTGCCGGGTCAACCTGCCCCTCTCGGTGGCCCTGGTCTGGCTCTCCAACCCCCTGACCATGCCACCGCTGTTTTATGGCGCCTATCTGGTGGGCTGCCAGTTGCTGGGGCAACCCTCCCAGCACATCGAGATCACCTTCACCTGGGCCTGGCTGGTGTCGGTGTTCGAGACGGTGGCCCCGCCGCTCTTGCTGGGCTCCCTGGTGCTTGCACTGCTGAGCGCCCTCGTCGGCTATGTCCTGGTTCGCGCGGGCTGGCGCCTGAGCACGGTGCGCCAGTGGCAAAAACGCAAGGTGGCGCGCCCATGCTGAATCGCTGGTTGGCCCGCTTCAAGATTGACCCCGATACCCTGCGCCAACAAAAGTGGTTCGCCCTCTTTGGCGAGCGACTGCTGACCCCCGCCCTCTGGCAAGGGGGAACGCGGGCCCTCTGTGGCGCCGTGGCAGCCGGGCTGTTCGCCAGTTGGGTCCCCATGCCCATGCACTCCCTGGTGGCCGTCGCCCTGGTGCTGGCCTTCAGCTTCAACCTGCCGCTGGCCCTCTTGGCGGTCTGGTTCAACAACCCGCTGACACTCCCCTTCATGTACCTCTACGCCTATCGTACCGGTTGCCTGGTGCTGAACGAGACGCCAGCCCCCTTCCATCTCACCTGGTCCCTGCACTGGCTGGAGCAGGAGGCAGCCACCCTGGTGCCCCCCTTCCTGCTCGGCAGCCTGCTGTTGGCGGTGCTGAGCGCCGCCGCCGGCGCCTTGCTCACCCTGCTGCTGTTGCAACTGGGCAAGCTGACCCGCCCCCGCTAGGTTGCCAGCACGCCGTCCTTGTCTCGGGCGGCGTGCCTTGCCATCGTCTGCCTCTGCCACCACACTCCTTGTAACCCGTTGTTTTTCGACCCCCATTCGAAACAAGGAGCCCACCATGGCCGAACCGCTCACGCTGGCCCATGCCAATGGCCACCCCCTCTCCCTGCTCCCCGCCATGGCCAATCGCCACGGCCTCATCACCGGAGCCACCGGCACCGGTAAGACAGTCACCCTGCAGGTGCTGGCGGAGGGGTTTTCCCGCCTCGGCGTGCCGGTCTTTCTGGCCGACGTGAAGGGGGATCTGAGCGGCCTGGGCGCCGCCGGCACCCCCTCTGCCAAGCTGGATGCCCGTCTGGCCCAGCTCGGCCTTCAGGCACCCGACTTTGCCGCCAGCCCCACCCTGTTCTGGGATCTCTTCGCCGAAGAGGGCCACCCGGTGCGGGCCACCGTCTCCGACATGGGGCCTCTGTTGCTTGCACGCCTGCTCGGCCTCAACGACACCCAGAGCGGGGTGCTGGAGCTGGTGTTCAAGGTGGCGGACGACGAGGGGTTGCTGCTGCTCGATCTGAAAGACCTGCGGGCCATGGTGCAGTTTGCGGGGGAGCACGCCAAGACTCTCACCACCCGCTACGGCAATGTGTCGACCGCCTCCATCGGCGCCATCCTGCGCAACCTCCTCACCCTGGAGAGCGCGGGCGGCGATCACTTCTTCGGCGAGCCCATGCTGGACATCCAGGATCTGATGCAGACCGACGAGGCGGGCCACGGCCATATCAATGTGCTGGCCGCCGGCAAGCTCACCCAGTCCAGCCGCCTCTATGCCTGCTTCCTGCTCTGGCTGCTCTCCGAGCTGTTCGAACAGTTGCCCGAGGTGGGGGATCCGGAAAAGCCCGTGCTGGTGTTCTTCTTCGACGAGGCCCACCTGCTGTTCAAGGATGCCCCCAAGGCACTGCTGGAGAAAATTGAGCTGGTGGTGCGCCTCATCCGCTCCAAGGGGGTGGGCGTCTATTTCGTGACCCAGAGCCCGGCCGACATCCCCGACAGCGTGCTGGGGCAGCTTGGCAACCGGGTGCAGCACGCCCTGCGCGCCTTCACCCCGAGCGATCAGAAGGCGGTGCGCATCGCCGCCAACACCCTGCGGGCCAACCCTGCCTTCGACGCCGCCGGAGCCATCACTGAACTGGGGGTCGGGGAGGCGCTCATCTCCCTGCTCGACGAGAAGGGGAGGCCCAGCGTGGTGGAGCGCGCCTTCATCGCGCCCCCGGCCAGCCGCATCGGCCCCCTGAGCGCGGCCGAGCGCCAGGCGCTTATTCAGGGCTCATTGCTCTACGGCAGATACGACACCCAGGAGGACAGGGAGTCCGCGTTCGAGCGGCTTCAGGAGGCATCGCCCGCCGCCGATGACGAGACCGCTTCCCCACAGACCGACCAGGGCGGCGGTCTGCTGGATGCCTTGAATGGCATCCTGTTCGGTCGCACCGGCCCCCGTGGTGGCCAGCATGACGGGGTGGTGCAGACCGCCGCCAAGAGCGTGGCCCGCACCCTCGGCAACGAGGTGGGACGCCAGCTTATGCGCGGGGTGCTCGGCTCCCTGCTGGGGAGCAGCAAGCGGCGCCGCTGATGCCGGAAAATGAAAAAGCCCGCCGTGTCGGCGGGCTTTTTATGGCTGAAGCAAGGCGCTTGGCGCAGATGCTTCTCTCTTACAACACCTTGGCGATGGCGTCGCAGAGGGGATCAATGTTGGCGCGGGTGATGCCTGCCACGCTGATCCGGCCGGAGCCGACGATGTAGATGGCGAATTCGCTCTTGAGGCGCTCCACCTGATCCTTGGAGAGACCGGAGAAGGAGAACATGCCGTTCTGTTCGCGGATGAAACTGAAATCCTGGTTCACCCCCCGCTCGGCCAGCTTCTCCACCAGCAGCTCACGCATCTCGCGAATGCGCACCCGCATGGCGGCCACTTCTTCCACCCACTCCGCATAGAGGGCCGGGTCGCTCACCACGGTGGTGACAACGGCGGCGCCGTGTGACGGCGGGTTGGAGTAGTTGGCACGAATGACGGTCTTCACCTGGGTGAAGGCGACGTCGGCCACCGCCTTGGTCGCGCAGACCAGGGTGAAGGCGCCGACCCGCTCGTTGTAGAGGCCGAAGTTCTTGGAGAAGGAGCTTGCCACCAGCAGCTCGTCGTGGCACTCGGCGAAGATGCGAAGGCCTTCGGCATCCTCTTCGATACCCCGGGCGAAGCCCTGATAGGCGAAGTCAAAGAGCGGCAGCCAGCCGGCGGCAGCACTCTGACTGGCCAGGGCACGCCACTGCTCGGTGGTGGGGTCGATACCGGTCGGGTTGTGGCAGCAGCCGTGCAGCAGCACCAGATCCCCCGCCTGCGCGTCAGACAGGGAGGCCTGCATGGCGGCGAAGTCGAGCCCCTTGGTGGCGGCGTCGTAGTACTTGTACCACTTGACGGTCAAACCGGCCGCCTGGAACACGCTGACGTGGTTCGCCCAGGTGGGATCGGAGATCCAGATGGTCTTGGCGAGATTGTTGCGTACCACGAACTCGGCGGCGATACGCAGGGCACCGGTACCGCCCGGCGCCTGCGCCGTCTTGGCGCGGCCGCTGGTCACTAGGGCGGCATCACGGCCGAACAGCAGTTGCTGCACGATGCGGCCGTATTCGATATTGCCTTCGATACCGAGGTAGTTCTTGGTCTTCTCGTCGGTCAAGAGCTTCTGCTCGGCTTGCTTGACGCAGTGAAGGATAGGAGTGGCACCGGTCTCATCCTTGTAAATACCGACCCCCAGATTGATCTTGTGGCTGCGAGTGTCGGCACGGAAGGCTTCGGTCAGGCCCAGGATCGGATCCGCTGGGGCGGCAACAACCTTTTCAAACATGGTATTCCCTGTAGTCCGTTGAGTTCGTTGGCTGGCAAAGTAGGTTGGCAAACAAAAGCGCCCGTCCAGGGAGCGCTTCGTCAGCTCTTTATACCACTGCCTTCCATAGGGGAAAACCGCTTTCTCGGCGCCGCCTCAACCAATCCCGTGCCAATCCGGTGCCAGGGCACACACCTCGACCGACAGACCCCGATTCGACTCCACCAGATCATTGCACTGCGCCAGCAGCGCACGGGGGATACGGCTCGGCTCCCAGGGCCGACCATCCCCCAGGGGAGCCCCGTAAGCCGCCTTGATGGGCACCAGATCCCGGGGCAACCACCAGCTCGCCGGTCTCCCCAACCGCTGGGCCAATGCCAGTACTCTGTCGACCCCGGCCGGATCCAGGGCGGTGAGGTGGCTCCAGAGGGTCTGGGGCGGCAAGGCAGCGATCAGGGGCTCCAGCGTGCCGGGATCCTCGGCAGGATACCAGACCAGCAGGGCGTCGGCGGGCAGTGGCAACTCGGCGAAAGCGCCGACGGCATCGGTTGTGATCACCCGCTGTATCTCCCCCTCTCCCCAGAGGATCTTGCCAAGCTGCGCCAGGGTGCGGGCTGGCAGCGCCACCTCCCCCAGGGTCTGGAGCCAGGGGGCGGCATCCAGCAGGGTGCCGCCGCTGAGAAACAGGCTGAACGGCCGTGCGGCCCGCAGACGAAGGGGCAGATCAGTGCAAAGCCGGATCCCCTTGTCTTCGAAGTCGATCTGCTCGATGGGGCTGAAATGACCCTCCCCCTTGCGATACAGGGCCGCCAGCACCCGCTCGTTGACCCTCTCCCCCAGTTGCCAGCCGTGGGATTGTAGCCACTCCTCGGGTTCCGGCGGGGCACTGGCCATCTTCGCCAGCATCAGCTCCCGGGTCAGATAGCGGTGCCCGGCAGGGGTGAGCTCATAGTGGTGATTGCCAAGGGCCAGCAGCAACTGGTTGTCCCGAAGCATGCCGATGAGCGGCTGCCATTGACGACCGCGAACAGCCTGGGGGCCGCCGCTCAGCAACTGCTGTGCCAGCGTGCGCCACTCGGGGTGGGTGAAATCGATCAAAGGCATCCTTCCCTGTCGGCCAATCTGCTTCAACAAATTGAATAATCTAGCGATTTACCAGAGGAGAACCAAGGGAGCAAGGAAGACAACGTGATATGGCGCAGGGCCAGAGGACGAAAAGTAGTGAAGGGGCCAAAAAACAGAACGGCCAAGCAAGCTTGGCCGTTCATCAACTAAATCAGCGCAGAGGCTAGATTAGAAGTTGTATTGCAGGGCAACAGTGAACTCGTCGTCCATCTTGTCGATACCCTGGATTTTGTACTCGGTGTAGGCTTTCAGCTTGGAAGTGAAAGCGTACTGTACGCCCAGCAGGGTTTCGTCAACCATGTCTTCGTAGGAAGAACCAGCAGTGTTGTCCTTGCCTTCCTTGAAGTTGTAACCAGCCAGGAAGGTCCAGGCATCAACGTTATAGGAAGCAGCCAGCTCGTAGCCACGACCTTCACCCTTGTAGCCAGTGGTGTCGTTCTTCAGATCGCCTTCGGTGTAAACACCAGCGAAGTAGAAGCCGTTGATGGCGTAGTGTGCGCCCAGAGCCCACTCGGACTTCTCACCAGTGTTGGTATTGGTGGTGCTCTCGAGGTCGGAGTAAGCATAACCGGCGTTCAGGCCCAGACCGAAGTCAAAGTCGTAACCGGCGGAAGCTGCGTAACCGTAGTTGCGCTTGATGCCAGGGAATTCGGTAGTGAAGGAGTTACCACCAACATCAGCCACTTTGACGGCTTCATTGTCATTGGTCTGGTAGGACAGTTTGCCCTTGAAGCCACCGAAGCTGTTGGAGTAGATGATCTGGCCTTCTTGACGACCGTCGTAGAAGTTACCGTAGCTGCCCCACTCGTTGAAGATATCGGTTGCTTCCAGCACGTCGTAGAACGCGGTGTCGGTCTGGCCGAAGATGATCTTGCCGTACTGGGTGCCATCAAAACCAGCATAGATATGACGAGACTTAAATTTGGAGTCGTCAGAGTTTTCGGCAGCTACTTGCCACTCGGTCTTGGCGATAGCGGACCAGGTGTTGTTCAGCGCAACTTTACCGGACCAACCCAGACGGGAGGTACCGATCAGCTCTGCATCACCCTGTGTATCAGCTTGAGTGAGAGGATTGGGGTTATCACTGTCACCGTAGTAGTTAGCCTGAACACGGCCGTAGATATCAAAAGAGGTGCCGTCTTTGTCGTAAACGACAGCAGCGTTGGCTGCGGATGCGAACAGAGCCGGGATAGCAATAGCCAGAATTGTCTTTTTCATAGTTTCCAATGCCTACTGTAATTAAACACTAAGTCCTTGTTATTCCCTGTGTTAGCGATGTTCTTTGCATCACTATGCCGCCGAGACTATCACCGGGTTTTCGAATCCGCAATGAAAAAACTTGGAACTTTTTATGAAAACCATAGTCACAGGGAAAAATTTGTGAGCTGAATCTCACAATGTTTGCCCCATCAGGGAAAACGTTTACAGCGATACTCTCTGCCTGAATCCCTCTTTTTTGGTGGTTTATTGCAACCCCCTGTTCCCTCATAACATATGTGCAAAGCCGGGGCTGACCCGACTGCTTCTCCCCTGCCTCGACCCGGGCCGCCTGTTGCGGGTATCCTGTTGCCATCCACACCGACACGGCCACACCTTCTTTATGCTATCGACTCGCCTCAAAGCCACCATCCGCAATACCTATCGCCAGATTGCCGATGGTTTACCCGGTTTTGTGCCGCGCAAGGAGCAGAATTTCCTGGTTGCCGAAATCGCCAAGACCCTGATGGGAGAATATGACAGGAGTCGCCGCATCCTGGTGGCCGAGGCTGGCACCGGCATCGGCAAGTCCCTCTCCTATGCCCAGGGGGCCATACCAGTGGCACGGCTGACCCAGAAGAAGCTGGTGATCTCCACCGCCACCGTGGCCCTGCAGGAGCAGCTCATCCACAAGGATCTTCCCTTTTATCACCGTCACAGCGAGCTGCCGTTTCGTTTCATGCTGGTCAAGGGGCGCCAGCGCTACTGCTGCGAGCACCTGCTGGAGCAGGCGGCAAACGGCAGCGAGATGGCCAATTTCGAACTCGACTTCGGCGCATTGAGCAAACACAAGCCATCGGATGCTGACAAAGCGTGCTACCAGGGGCTGTGGCAGGCCTACACCGAAGGCAAGTGGGACGGGGATCGGGACAACTGGCCCAAACCCATTCCGGACCCGTGCTGGGATCGCATCGCCGCCGACCGCCACACCTGCAACAAGGCCCTGAGCCACCATCAGCACTGCCCCTTCCACCGCGCCCGCAACGACATGGACGCAGCAGATGTGCTGGTGGTCAACCACGCCCTGCTGCTCTCCGACCTCACCATGGGGGGCGGCATCATATTGCCGCCGCCGGACGAGTGCATCTATGTGCTGGACGAAGCCCATCACCTGCCCACCATCGCCCGGGATCACGGCGCCGCCAGCGCCAGCATCAAGGGATCCCGCCGCTGGCTGGAAAAGCTGGTGCAAAGCGCTGGCAAGCTGGCCAGAACGCTGAACAAGGAGAGCCTGCTCGACCCCCAGCTCAAACTGCAGGATGCCCTGGCCTCTCTCCAGCCGGATCTCAAGGCCCTCGAGCAGTGGCTCACCAGCAATGATCACCTCTTTGGCGGCGAGCCCCACCACAGATTCGCCGATGGGGTGCTGCCGGATCCCCTGCCCATGCTGGCGGAAAACCTCAAGGAGGCGAGCAAGAAGGCACTGAGGGCGCTGGACAGAATGCAGGGGGCCATCGGCGAAGCGCTCAAGGATGGCGAAATTCGTCGCAAGGAGGCCGAGCCTCTGCTGGCGGAGAGCGGTTTTCACCTGCAGCGGCTCGAGAGCTTCTGCGCCCTCTGGGAGATGCTGAGCCGCCATGTTCCCACCGGCAAGACCCCCCTCGCCCGCTGGATGGCCAGAAGCGAGGACGGGGACATCTGGCTGCACGCCTCCCCCATCGAGGTGGGGTATCTGCTGGAGGAGTGGCTCTGGTCCCGCTGTCTCGGGGCCGTGCTGGTGTCGGCGACCCTCACCGCCCTCTCTTCCTTCAGTTATTTTCGCCACCAGGTAGGGCTCAAGGAGCATGACGGCACCCGCTATCTGCGGCTGCGCTCCCCCTTCGATTACCACAAGGCCGAACTCTATCTGCCCAAGATGGCCCATGAGCCCAGTGCCCCCGCCTTCACCCAGGAGTTGATCGATACCCTGCCCCGCCTGCTGGCAGGCAAGGAGGCCAGCCTAGTGCTCTTCTCCTCCTATCGCCAGATGAATGAGGTGGCGGTGGGGCTGCGGGCCAAGGGGATGTCGCTCCTGGTACAGGGGGAAGCGTCCCGCAGCGCCCTGCTCCTCTTGCACAAACAGAAGTGCGACGGCGGCCAGGCCAGCATCCTCTTTGGCACCGGCAGCTTCTCGGAAGGGCTGGATCTGCCTGGCCACTACCTCACCAACCTGGTGATCACCAAGCTCCCCTTCGCGGTGCCCAACTCCCCCGTGGAAGAGGCGACCGCCGAGTGGATAGAGCAGCGCGGCGGCAACCCCTTCCTGCAACTGACGGTGCCGGAGGCGTCGCGCAAGCTCATCCAGGCCTGTGGCCGCCTCATCCGAAAAGAGGCGGATCGGGGGCGGGTCACCATCCTGGACCGGCGCCTGCTGACCAAGCGCTACGGCAAGGGGCTGCTGGACGCCCTCCCCCCCTTCACCCGACGCATCGAGTGACACGGCTGACGCCCGCCATGCGATCCCCTGTCCCTCATGTCAGGAGGGGGCAGGAAGATAGAAGAGCACGCTGCCCGCAGGACTCGGGGCAGCGGGATCCACACCCCGCACACCGGAAGGCGCCATAAACGGCTATTGCCGCTGTGGGGCAAACCTGTAAAAATGACCCCCTATTTTTCAGTGGGCAATTGCCTGACTGTTCAAGGAGATGAAATGAAACTGACTGTTCTGGTACCGGCCCTGGCTGGTCTGTTGTGGGCAGGTAGCGCCCTGGCCGCTAGCCAACTGGAAATTACGAATCCCTATGTCATCCAGCTGCTCGATGGCGAACCCGTCAACCCCCAGCTGCTCGACAAAGCCACCGTCTTCTCCCTGGAGCCCGGCAGGCACCAGGTCGTGGTCGCCTTCGAGGGCAACTACTCCAGCCGCAGTGAAACCAAGCTGGTCACCGCCGAGCCCCTGGTGATCAACTTCACCGCCGCCGACAACCAGCAACTCTTCCTCGACTTCAAGAAGCCCCGCAAGGAAGAAGAAGCCAAGCGTTTCGTCAAGGAACAGAACGTCGTTCTGAAAGACAAATCCACCGGCCA
The DNA here is from genome assembly GCF_022869435.1 of Aeromonas sp. LsrichE-8G. Classification (NCBI taxonomy): domain Bacteria; kingdom Pseudomonadati; phylum Pseudomonadota; class Gammaproteobacteria; order Aeromonadales; family Aeromonadaceae; genus Aeromonas; species Aeromonas sp. LsrichE-8G. Next base: position 1,951 of record NZ_JALIHH010000011.1, on the reverse strand, counting down.
GGTTCTGAAATCCGAGCAGTTCGTCATGCCGACCGTGGGTGGCTTCCAGCTGACCCGTGACTATCAGCAGGAGCTGCTGAAGATGGGCAAGGCCTTCAACCAGCCCAAGACCGTTTCCGTCTCCACCGCCGCCGTGATGGCTGCCGCCAGCGCACCGGTGGAAGTGGCCCCGAGCAAGGCCATGAGCAACCCGGAAGCCCTGACCCAGCTGCAGAGCTGGTACAACAAGGCCGATGCGGAGACCCGCAAAGCCTTCCAGATCTGGGTGATCCAGCAGCAGTAAGGCGCATCGCACGCCTGCATCGAGGGGAGCCTGGCTCCCCTTTTTCATACCCGTTCATGGCCGATGCTTCATGTCACTGCGCATCTTCTATCACCCCCACTACTCCGCCCTGACGCTGCCCGAGCGTCACCGTTTCCCCCTGGCCAAGTACCAGGCGCTGTTTGAACGCCTCGTCGCCCTCGACTATCCGCTGGCACAGGCCGCCCCTGCCAACCGTGAGCAGATAGAGAAGGTGCACGATGCGGCCTATGTACAGGCCGCCCTCGCCGGCACCCTCGATGAAGGGGCCATTCGCCGGCTCGGCTTTCCCTGGTCTCCCCTGCTGATTGAACGTACCCTGCACTCGGTCGGCGCCACCCTGGCCGCCAGCCGCCACGCCCTTGCGCAGGGCTGCGGACTGCAGATCTCCGGTGGCTACCACCACGCACACCGGGGGTTTGGCAGCGGCTTCTGCCTCTTCAACGATCTGGTGATCGCGGCACGAACCTGCCTGGACGAGGGACTCTGCGAGCGGGTACTGATCGTGGATCTCGATGTCCATCAGGGAGATGGCAGCGCCGCCCTGTGCACGGACAGCCGCGACATCATCACCCTCTCCCTGCACGGGGAACACAACTTCCCCCGCCACAAGCCGGCCTCCCATCTGGACTTTCCCCTGCCAAGCGGCATGGAGGACGACGCCTATCTCGAGACCCTGGACCAGGCCCTCGCCCTGGCTCATCGCCTCTACGCCCCTGACTTCATCCTCTATCAGGCCGGGGTGGATGTGCACCGGGACGACGAGCTGGGCTACCTATCCCTGAGCGACTCCGGCGTGCGCCAGCGCGATGCCATGGTCTTTGACTCTGCACTTCGCCACGGGCTGCCCATCACCGCCGTACCGGGAGGGGGTTACCGGCGAGACTGGCAGCAGTTGATCCCGCTGCACCTCTCGCTCTTTGAAGTAGCAAGGCACCGGTTTGGTTGAGCGGCACCACCCGGCCCATGACGAAAAAGAGGCGACCCTTGGGTCGCCTCTTCTATATCCGTGCACAGGGATGATGACGCCGTCTGCCCTCAGGCATGGGCCATCGGCGTCGGGTGCTCGCCCATCTTGCGCAGCAGCATCAGCAGATAGACCAGGGAGACCCCGGCAATCACCATGAACAGCAGATGATCCGAGTAGTGCTGCATCAGGAGCGCCGTCAGGGTCGGCCCGAGCAGGCTGCCGATGGTGTAGCTCAGCAGCAACGCCTGGTTCATGGCCACCAGTTGATGCTGCTCCACCTTTTCGCAGGCCCAGGCCATGGCCACCGGATAGAGCGTGAAGCCCGCGGCCCCCAGAATGAACAGCGTCGGTCCCATGGCCGCGTTGCCGAGCATCGCCATGGCCCCCAGGATCACCACCAGCACCTGTACCCGCAACACCGGCAGGCGCCCGAAACGATCCGCCAGACGCCCCACCGGCCATTGCCCCAGGATGCCGGCGCTTACCATCACCGCCATCCAGTAGCCGATGGCCCCGTCGCTCACCCCCTGGTGGTGGCTAATAACATCATGTCGATCAGCCAATAACATCATGCCGATCACTTTTTTTCTGCCCGCGTTTATAGCGTCTTCCTTTTACTCCGCCTGATCGGCATCGGTCAAGTTGGCGCCCTGTTTTCTCATCGATTCTCCCGTTAAGGT
>NZ_JALIHH010000140.1:0-3219 GCF_022869435.1 Aeromonas sp. LsrichE-8G | reverse complement strand
TGCGCTTTGGTGGCATCCATGAATATCGACTGGGAGAAGCTCCGCCACAAGTAACGGAGCTAACAGGAGACCAGCAGATCATTTTGGAGGTATTGGGTGAGCGCTATCGGCAAATTTATTCCTAAATCAGGTGCGGAATGTCGGAGTTATCCCTACGACACAATTTGCCCCATCCCTTATCTGTGAGCTTGATCATGTTTTGAAATGGGCATAAAGTGCGCCACGTCATCGGAATGACGTCGGCTGTTCGTGGCGGAGTATGCACTTGTGCACCCAGATACGTGCCTCCTGGATGGATCTAGGATCCCTGTTCGCACCAACGTCGTTGGTCGACAGAGCCAGCAGCTTACATAAATTACAAAGTGCGAAGCACGTGAACAACGTGCCATCTCAACGAGGATTATTTTATGATGAAAATGGCTCCTTCCCTGATCGCCATCGCTATGGCCACCATGGGTGCAACTGCAGCTCACGCCGCTGACGACATCTACTTCGGCGCCGGTGTTGGTGCAACTCACTTCAACGGTCTGAACAAGATCGAAGGCGTGAACGTTGGCGAAGAAGATGCGGCTGCTGCCAATGCCTTCGTTGGTTACAACTTCAACGAATACTTCGGTTCCGAGCTGGGCTACCAGTACACCGGCCGTGGCAACACCGACGGCAACCGTTACGAGAGCCAGGGTGCCACCCTGTCCGGTATCGCTCGTCTGCCGCTGGGCAACGATTTCTCCCTGTTCGGTGAAGCTGGCGCCTACTGGGGCCACACCGACGGTCTGGGCACCAGCGATACCAAAGTATCCCCGCTGGCCGGTGCCGGTGTGACCTACAAGGTCAATGACGCGCTGGATCTGCAAGCTCGCTACCGCTACATGTGGGACGTGGCTGACCTGCACGCCGACAACGTACGCTACAAGTCCAACCAGAGCGTTGCGACCTTGGAAGCCGTTTACCACCCGTTCCGTACTTCCTACGTAGCGCCTGCTCCGGCCCCGGTTGTTGAAGAAGCACCGGCCCCGGCTCCGCAAATCGTTGAGAAGAACTTCGCCCTGAACTCCGACGTGCTGTTCGCCTTTGGCAAAGACAGCCTGAAAGCCGAAGGTGTGCAAGCCCTGAACGCTCTGTACCAGCAAATCGTTGAGTTCCAGCCGAAAGACGGCAACGCCGTTGTTGTTGGTTACACCGACCGTATCGGTTCCGACGCTTACAACCAGAAGCTGTCTGAAGCTCGTGCCCGCACCGTTGCCAACTTCCTGGTCAGCAAGGGTATGGCTGCCAGCAAGGTTGCCATCGAAGGTCGCGGCGCAGCCAACCCGGTCACCGGCACCAAGTGTGACGGCGTCAAGGCCAAGGCTCAGCTGATCTCCTGCCTGGCTCCGGACCGTCGCGTAGAAGTTCGCGTATCCGGCGTACAAGAAGTTCAAAAGTAATCTGACTTCGCTCAGGTAACGTAAAAAAGGGGATGCCACGGCATCCCCTTTTGCTGTCTCTCTCCTCCCCCCAGCGACACTCTCTGTCTCACCTTTTCTCCCCTTTACCCCCGTATTGCGGCCCCGCGACACCGGTGTCGGCGCTGCATATCTGTGCAGAAACTTGATCACGCTGATTCAAAAGAATACAGTAGCAACGCTTGTAAGACATTGGATGAACTATTAAAAGTGCTCAGTGCCCGGTTAGTTGTCCATGGAGAAACAGCTTCATGAGAATCCAGGTTTCCATCCATTTTTTATTCAAGCCGTCCGTGATCCGCTCACGGTGTCGCACATGAAGTGTCATCTGCGACCGGTATAACAAAGAGTGCGCAGTACGCCCATAGCACGGCAACTCAACAAGGATAAAACGATGAAAATGAAAATGGCACCAACCCTGATTGCTCTGGCCATTGCAGCCATGGGAACCACCACCGCTCAGGCGGCCGACGACTGGTACACGGGTATGGGTGCAGGTTGGGCCTATGGCCACGACCTGGATACCTTCGGCCAGGATGCTGACAAGGACGCCACCGCGCTCTCCCTGTTCGGCGGTTACAACTTCACCGAGAACTTTGCCGCCGAGCTCGGCTATCTCTATGCCGGCAAGGCTGGCGTCGATGGCGTCGACTTCAAAACCCAGGGTGCCACCCTGTCCGGTATCGCACGCCTGCCCATGAATGACATCTTCTCCGTCTTCGCCGAAGGGGGTGCCTACTTCAACCACGTCAACGGCAACGGCCAGAGCGACAACGGCACCTCGCCGCTGGCGGGTCTGGGTCTGACTGCCAAGCTCTCCGACCTTATCGACCTGCAGGCCCGCTACCGCTACATGTGGGATCTGGGTGACGATCAGAAAACCTGGAAAACCGACATGAGCGTCGCCACCCTGGAACTGGTGATGCACCCGAACCGCACCACCTATGTGGCACCGGCCCCGGCACCGGCTCCCGAGCCGGTTCCCGAGCCCGTCATGGTCGACAAGAACTTCTCCCTGAGCTCGGACGTGCTGTTTGCCTTCGGCAAATCCACCCTGAAGCCGGAAGGGGCTGCTGCGCTCAACACCCTGTATCAGCAGATCGTCGACGTCCAGCCGAAAGATGGCAGCGCCGTGGTGGTGGGTTACACCGACCGCATCGGCTCCGATGCCTACAACCTGAAGCTGTCTGAAGCCCGTGCCCGCACCGTGGCCGACTTCCTGGTTGGCAAGGGTCTGCCGGCTGGCAAGGTTTCCATCGAAGGTCGTGGTGAAGCCAACCCGGTCACCGGCACCCAGTGTGACGGCATCAAGGCCAAGGCTCAGCTGATCACCTGCCTGGCACCGGATCGCCGCGTCGAAGTGCGCGTCACCGGCGTACAGGAAGTGCAGCAATAAGGGGACAACCACCTGTTAAAAAAAGGGGCCATTCCGGCCCCTTTTTTAATGCCCGGACGGCACCGCCAGCGCGGGCAGCCCACCTGCCTGTCTCACCGATTTTCCATACAGATGCGTCACTTAAATGGTTAATGCGCTCACATCGCCTATACATAATGTTGGCTATACATAGCAAAGGGCTGGGAGCCCTATAACACCCAACATCGACGAGGATACGCGATGAACATAAGACTGATACCAATCGGATTAAACATTAGGTCAGTTTTATCCAATCTCGGCTACAAAGTGACATCACCCGCTCCACATCGGCAATAAAGTGCTTCCAGGCCGATGTGCAGGCATCAAGGATGTCGTCGTAATCCTTGAAGCTGCGATTAG